>NZ_JASGFD010000001.1:0-214763 GCF_047605705.1 Silvibacterium sp.
AGAGGTCGTCGGCGTCGTGCCGTTCGTCGTGTAATAGATGGTCGCGCCCGACGTCGAATCCGAGATGGTTACCGTCTGCGCGCTTGTGTATGTGCCGGCAGACGGTGAGAACGACGGCGTGGAAGCAGCCGTAGTCGAAGATCCCGAGGCCTGCCACATAAATGCGGTCACACTGTGCGCAGGGACCGTGTAGCCCGAAGACACATCCACGCTCGTAGCGGTCGTGTTATGCATCGTCGCTTCGGTCGTACTCGTAGTGCCCAGACTCGAAACCTCGTTCGTAGAAGCCAACGATGAAGGAGCAAACTGGTAGGTCGTCACATTCGAGCCGGGCGCATTCGTCCCGGAGAAGTTTACGTTGTAAGAGCTGTACACATCGGTATTCACAACCACCATGCAACGCTCGTTCCCCTGCGCGAAGGCATAGCTGCGCAGTACAGGAACATTGCTGATTGCGTCGACCGAATTGCTGTTTGCAGCGAGGTTGTATGTGGGCGCGGAGGTCCAGGAGGTGCTCACCATGGGGCCGATCTTGCACCAGTTGTAGACCTGCGCTCCCAGCATCTGGGGACGTGGGCAATAACTGCCGCCGAACAAGCCACTGTTCTGGACCGAGCAATCGCCACCGATGTCGATCATCGATCCCCACATGTGAACGTTCACACCGCCCTCGCCGTAGTAATACTGGAGCGCCTGGTATTCGTTCTGGTTGATGACGCCGGCCGCGTCATTTTCACCCATCTGGTCCGCAGCGATCACACCCTGCACACCTGTCTGGACAAAGGAATCAGAGACGGCCTGATTGAAAACTCCACTCGTGCTGGCATTGGACGGGCTGGTGTTTTCTTCGTACACCATCACCTGGCAGAGTGCAGTCCCCTTCGGTCCGCAACCTGATTCCTGTTCAATGCGCGATACCGAAAGGTCGAACCCGCTTGTCGAATTTACGTCGTGCGTATTCGAGTAGGGCTCGGTCAATGTCGGACCGTAGAGTGGGCAGGTCGCATTCGTCGAGCCGGAGGTCAGGCAGCCTGATGTGCTGGTCGCCCCGATGCTGTATGCCGTGTAGCCGTTGATCTCACCCACGTCAGCCAGCGCTGCTGCCGCGGCTCCGCCATCGCCGTTTGACGCGGTCTGGAAGCCCATAACCCACTTGGTAGCAGTCTGGCTGTAGCCTTCGCTCGACTGCCGGGCGCGCGCTGCCGCGAATACCGTCTTCGCGCGCAGCTGATAGTCCTCGTAATAACTGCTCGCGGAGGTGTTATAGCCGATCGCATGGCCGAGGAACACCGCGTTCCAGTTTTCGTTGCCGAACTCAAGATAGACATTCGAGAACGGAGAGTCGGATGCTCCAACCCAGGGCGTTGACTGGCCGAGGCTTGCGCGAATCTCTCCATACGTCGTCGAGGTCGGTCCTTCGAGGAAGTCGACAAGGTTCTGCACATCCTCGGTTGTGGTCGTAATCGGGAAAATCAGGATCGGGGTTGCGCCGACATAGGAGCATAACTCGAGAAAGTCGTAGATGCCCGTCTTATTCGTGCTGTACGCCGTCGAGATAGCTCCCATCGTCTCGATGGACGGCTGGTGCTGAAACTGCGGCTTAACCCAGTTCGACATCACTTCCGAGTCGGGCGAAGGGCCATAACGGAGAGTGCAGGCAGGGCCGGTGGTATTGCTGGAAGTCTGGCACCAGGCCTGGAGCGCGCTTACGAATGCATCCGTGTAATTTGTCGGATTCGTATCTGCGTTGTTCGTAAAGCTCAGGTTGTCGAATTCCAGGCTCGATGCAGCGCTGCCATTCGGACGGATAGTAAATGCGAGCTGGAATCCGTAAGGTCCACCCTCACTGGGCGACTCTGCGAAATTGCAGATGAAGCTATATTGCGTCCACTGCGAAGTTATCGCAGGGCTCGTGCTACCGCTATAAGTCTGCGTGCAAGCTGTTCCGGAACGAGGTGTTGCAACGACCTGCACCTGAGGCGCAGTTGCCGCATTCGACTTAGCCCAGAAAGATACCGTGTAGTTACCATTCAGGGTAATTGTCTTCTCGCTCGGCATATTCAGATTGCTGGCAGCCAGGAGCGTGATGCTGCTGCTCGCCGGGACAGTCAGGAGCAGAGACTGCTGTCCGCAGGTAGCGCAAAGGTCCGTTGTTTCCGAGGCGATGGTGGCACCGCCGCTCGTCGAAACATTGAATGGCAGGCCATTGTTCCCACTCGACCAGATGCTCGACGGCGTGGGATATACGTTCGACATTTTGTTATTTGTCGAGACGATGATGATCTGGCCTGCGACGCCGAGGCTTCCGGCGCAGCCACTCGATCCCTGGCTGGTGCTGGGGTTGATGATGAAGATCGGACCCGAGCCAGACTGATTCGCGCTGGAGACAATGGTGCCTGTGCAGCCCAGCGCCGGGTCTGCCGATCCACTTGCATATGAGCCCTGCACTACGTTGAACGTGGCTCCGGCCCACTGGTTCGCGTCGTATCCCTCATATTGGGTGTTGTTCACGTTCCACTGAAAACTCAGCGGCGACGAGACAGCCTGCGGAGATTGGAACTGAAGGATCTGCTGCATCATCATCGGCTCGAAGCCGGGATTCGAATACGCGAAGTAGTTCTTGAAGTAAGGATAGCTGGGCGAGGGCTGGCCAAGATTCAACCCTGGACGAGCATTGTTGCCGATGACCGTTGTGTCCGTCATCGTGACCGTGGGCCCGGAGGTCTGCGCGTGCGAAGTGCTCGCCGCAGTCATGACAAACGCGGCGAGAAAGGTGAAGAGAGCATAGGACACACGCAGCCTATAGCGTAAAGAGATAGTCATTTTCTTACTCCGAACACAAAAGAAAAGTGGACAGCACCGGGCTTCTTGTTTGCTTGTGTTTCCGCATTCTACATCGCAAGGCGTACGCAGGAAGGGGTGCGCGATAGTGAAAAATCAAGCATTTCAGCTAAATTCGAACTTATAATTTCTTGTGTAGTGAAAGGCTGTAATAGTTACATTTTGGTCGAGTAAAAGATACGCTCGCGCGCGTAATTGTTACTCCGCAATTTTTGACTAACACGTGAACTTTCGCGATGCGTGAAGACCACCGCCGACACAGATGGTTCAGCGCATCCATCCGTGAAGACAGAGTTCTGGAGATCTTGTTTTCTGGCTCTGACACCTGATGGCGCACAATCACAAACCACTCCCGCCTTCTGCAATACAAACGAGTCGTCTTTCCGGCAACAGCTGGATGTGTGGGGGAGGGGTGATGAAACTTCGTCTACAGGGACAGCATGTATCGAGTGTTCAAATCAACGCGTCTCTTCAGGGGATGGCGAGCGAATAGAGACGTCCCTCAGCTTGCTGCCAAGGCTTAAACTAACCTAATAGTAAGCGCAAAACTTGTTACCTTCAACGCGAAATCAGATTTTTCTCATTACTAAAGTTCGTAATACTTAGCGCATTTGTGGGACAGTAAAAATGCGCTGCGCCCTCTATGATCAGTTTTAGCCCTTTGAAATCAGAAGAGTATCGCGCACCCACGTGGCTATGCGCCGACGCGTGAGGCGAATGGAGATCCATATTTCTGTTCCCATCGTAAATCGCATGCGCTCCTGGGAGGCGCGTGTTTATTAAGATTTCGCCATAACAGCGTGACAACAATTTGTTGTCACGCTGTTATGGCCTACTTACAAAGCTCCACCATCCAAGGATGTCACCTTCATGGCAGAGTCAGTCACGGCATCAGTCCCCTCACCTCGGCCATTTGCGCCAGGCCCGCTGCATCGCACCGAGCCCGGTGACACGGCTGGCCGGCTTCCGTCGATCCTCGCCTGCGTTCTCGTCCTGATCGCGCTCCTGTTTATTGTGGGCAGCTACAGGCAGGTGAGCCAGACGTGGGATGAGCCGGCACACATCGGCACCGGGATGGAGTGGCTTGCGCGCGGCACTTACACTCTGGATCTGATCGATCCGCCGCTTCCGCGCATCTCGACGGCAATTGGCCCCTATCTGCTTGGCTCAAGGCCCAGCGCAGAGATTGCAGGCCGTAAGAACCTTGAAGGCATCAACCCCTGGACTGAGGGCAATCGGATCATCGATGCCAGCCGCGATCCGCATAAGACGCTCATCGCGGCTCGACTCGGCATACTTCCTTACTTCCTCATTGCCGCGCTTCTCACCTGGCGCATGACCAGGCGATGGCTCGGAGCGTGGCCTGCGCTGGTTGCGATCGCTTTCTTCACGACCTGCCCTCCCATACTTGCCCACTCCGCCCTGGCCACGACAGACATGGCGTTTGCAGCCATGTTCCTTCTGGCTCTCGATCGCCTATGGATAGTGCTGGACAAACCCACTGCGCTCCATGCCCTGCTCGCGGGCGTGGCCGTCGGCCTTGCCTGCCTGTCTAAGCTTTCCGGAATCCCCTATGTGGCGCTTTGCACGATGGCTTTTCTCGCCTATTTCATCTTTGTGAGGCGGACAGCGCCGCGCATCCAGTTCTGGGGCCTTGCGATCCTTGCGTTCTTCCTTACGATATGGGCGGGCTACCACTTCGACATCGGAGCAATGGGTACTCGCGATGCTCAGACGCAAGCCCACGTCCAGCATCTCTTGAACAAGTTCGGCCCGCTTCGTGCGCCTGCGGCTTTCTTTGCCGGACATATTCCTGGCTATGACTTTATCGAGAGCCTTCGCGAAGCGTCCTACATGAAGGCCCATCCGCCGATGGGTTATCTCTTTGGCCGCACCTATTACGGCGGCCTCTGGTATTTCTTCCTCGTCATCCTGCTGGTGAAGACACCGATTCCCTTCCTCCTACTTGGAGTTCCGGGAATCGCTCTGGCAGTTCATCGACTCTGGAAGGCAAACGATGGCTGGGCTCTGGTTCCGCTGGCCGGCATCTTCTTCCCGGTCCTCGTTGCCACGCTCTCACATGTGAATCTCGGCGTTCGTCACGTGTTGGTGGTCTACCCGTTCCTGGCAATGCTGGCGGCTCTCTCCTTCTTGAAGCTGCACAGTATTGCGAAGCCGCGTTGGTTCGGATCTGCCATCGTTGCCCTGCTGGCCGGTTGGCAGCTGCTGAGCTGCTTCTATATCTCGCCTGATTTTCTGACCTACCTGAATGAACCCGCAGCGCCATACACCGGCTACATCGCAACGGATAGCGATTTAGATTGGGGCCAGGACATAGGCCGTTTGAGCGCACGGATGAAGCAGGTGAACGCCCAGCATCTCTGGATTGCGTACAGCGGCTCCGCGGATCTCAGCCGAGAGGGCCTTCCGCCATGGGACAACCTCGAGACGTGGGAAGCGTCGCATCCTGGCCAGCACGTAACGGGATGGGTTGCTGTGAGCGAGACCTGGGCGCGCTGGTATCCCGAAAAATACGGATGGCTGCTTCCTCAATACCGTGTGGGGACGGCCGGCCGCACGATCCGGATCTATTACGTACCTTAGAAGCACAATCAGAAGTCCGCTCGGCGCGCGCAAAAGCAGGAGGCCTCGTTTTGAACGAGGCCTCCTGCTTTTGCAATGCGCGGATTACTTATCTCGTAGACGAAAGATCGCTCTGTAGCGCGGAGGCCATTGTCCACTCCATGCGCCGCTCCAACCATATCTCCTGCGTATTTTCGCGGGCGAAGACGATCGCGGCTTCAACCATCTGCGCGACTTCTTCTCGATGCGCAGCAAGGTGAGCCAGCATGCGGGCCATCGCATCGACATCCGGCCACCGCACCACGCGCCCTGCTCCGCTTTCGAGCAGCTCACGATAGTAGTAGGTGTCGAATGCGAGATAAGGAATCCCGGCAGCCATCGCATCCAGCGCGCTCCTCGGCGTATCCTCGCGCAGCGGTGCAGCCAGCAGAAGATGAAAGGGGTAGAGCACGCGGAAGAAGTCCTGATTGAACTGCATGGCTCCGTGAAAAGTGACGAACGCTTCCGCATGGAGCTCCGCGGTGAGCGTCCGCAGGATCTCAGCCTGATCGCCTCCACCGATAATGTCCAGCGTGACATTCGCCCCGGCAGCGCGAGCCGCAGCTGTCGCCCGGACGCAGCGGTCGATGCCCTTGTAGGCCGTCAGCCTGCCGAAGTAGACCAGCTTCAGCGGCTGATCCGGATCGTGAAGGGCTTGCAGCTTTCGCTCGACGCTCTCGCGATCGATGATGTTCTTCTCGCTGTGTGACGCATCGAGGATGGCCTTCACATTGGGTCTACCCGCGCCGAAATCCTCGACCATCTTCCTGCCCTTGAGCAGGACGATTGAGCAGTATCGCGCAGCCACCCAAACCTGAAGCGAACGCGCCACATCGTAGACATATTTGCAGAGGAGATAGCTTCGGCGAGACCATTCGCCACTGCGGTAGCTCATCCACGCCGAGTTGCGGTAGTCGATATCGACGACGAAGACCGTGCGCCGCTTCGCGAGCAGTGCAAAGACGATCGATGCGAACTCGAAGGGGAGCCACACATCCCAGGAGAGACCGCTGTGAACGCAGACACTCTTCTTGGCCAGAGCTGAAAGCGACTTCATCACCGGCCGGAAAAGCCGCAGCTTCTGCGAGGTGGAGAGCGCGGCGTCATCCGCGAAGAGCGTATAGAACGCAATTCGCTCTTCGCGAGCATCGATGACCGCGAAGCCTTTCTTCCCTGCTTCATATGCAGCCCGGGACATGCCGGGCGATGCGACGACCAGTTGCTCTGCTCCCGCTCCGATGCGCGACCGCAGCATCCGCAGATGCTCGGCAAATGCGCTCTCGACCGCAACCTGATTTTCATCGATGCGGAAATGCCGCACCGGCAGCACCATTGTGTAGTTGGCCTTGTCGCCTGTCATTCGGAGCTTCGCCTGTCGCGCGATCGCGTTCCTCCCTTGCAGTTGTGCATGCCGTCCGCACGCGCTCTACCCCGTTCCAGGGATTGCCCGTGCCTACGTAGACGTTAAAAACTCATTGGATAAGCGCCGCCTGTACCGCGGCGATGAGGCTGATGCCGGAAGGTATAATCCTCTCGTCTCCCCCGCTTTTACTCTGCTGTCCCAAACTACAGGTGTCAAGGGAAACCATGGCAATCGCCTACTTGATCGTCGCCCACAAGAGCCCCGATCAGATTCTTCGTCTTGTTCGCGCATTGCATCATTCCGGCGCATTTTTTGTCATCCATATCGACAAGCGCGCGGCGGATGACGTCTACGTACCCTTGCGCGAATATGCCGCCTCCCATCCGGAGGTGCTTCTGACGAAACGGCACCGCTGCTACTGGGGCAGCTTCGGTATTGCCCAGGCCATGATTGCGTGCGTGAATACGGCCATCCGGTCGAATCGACCCTTCGAGTATGCCTTCCTGCTTTCCGGCCAGGATTACCCGATCAAGAATACGGAGCAGATTGCCGCGTTCCTCGAGCAGAACAAGGGCAAAGAGTTCATGGAGTCGTTTTCGCTGACGAAGCCGAACCGCTGGACCGAGCAGGGCGGAGCGTTCCAGGCGATGGCGCGCGTCATGCACTGGACACTCTTCCTTCGGAGCCGGACCTTCCACTTCCGCATTCCTCGCAAGTTCCCGTTTGGATGGGAGCCGTATGGCGGATCGCAGTGGTGGTGCCTCTCCCGCGAGGCCCTTGCACATATCGAATCGTTCCTGCGGAAGAACCGCTCGTATCTCCGGTATTTCAAGCATGTTTTCATCCCCGATGAAGCGATCTTCCAAAGCATCCTTTCCAACTCCGAGTTTCGCGACCGGATCGTAAATGACGATCTGCGATACATCGATTGGGAGAACCCAAACCCGCTTTATCCAAGGACGCTCGAGTCCAACGATTTCGAGAAGCTCGCGGCGTCGCCGAAGCTGTTCGCCCGGAAGTTTCAGCCAGACCGGAGTGCGGAATGCCTGGACCTGATCGATGCCCGCTTTCTTGGAATTGCGAGCGAGCACGCCAGCAAGCCATGATCTGACATCTTCGTAGATGAATTGGCCGATCGCGTTCTTTAAGATCGATAGGACAAGGGACGCGACAGGCAGCCCGGTCAATCCGCGAGAACCATCGCAGAGAATCTCTCCCGCAAAGGTGCACGAGCGAAATTCATGTCCAATCGCGCAGGAAACATCCGTGTGGCGTACTTCCTCAGCCAGTATCCGGCTATCTCCCATACGTTTTTCCTGAAAGAGATTCTCGGCCTGCGTGAGCTGGGCTTCGAGATCGAGACCGCATCCATCAATCCTCCCGACCGCCCCATCCAGCAGCTTCCGCCCCGTGAGGCGGAGGAGTCCGCGACCACCTATTGTGTGAAGCACTCCAGCGTATGGCATGTGCTTTCTGTGCTGCTTACGGTTACATTTCTCAGGCCCGGCGTCGCCCTGCGTGGCCTCCGGAGCGCCATGAGGCTGGGCGGACTCGATCTTTACCGGAAGGCTTATGCCCTGCTTTATCTTGTAGAGGCATTTCTCGTCGGAGACTGGATGCGGAGGCGCAAGCTTCATCATCTGCACGTTCACTTCGGAGGCCCGGTCTCCACGGTCGCCATGCTGACGGCGGATGCATGGCAGTTCGACTACTCCATCACGATTCACGGGCCGGAAGAGTTCTACGAGGTGGAGGCCTGCTATCTCCCGCGCAAAATCGAGCGCGCGAAGTTCGTCTTCTGCATCAGCGATTTCTGCCGCAGCCAGCTGATGAAGTACAGTGATCCGGCGCACTGGGACAAGATGCATGTCGTTCGGCTGGGCGTGAATACAGAAGAGTTTCAGCCTGCGCCGCATGAAACGGGCGAGACTCTACAGATTGTCTGCGTCGGAAGATTGGTCCCCGCGAAGGGGCAGCACATCCTCCTCAGAGCCTTCGCGAACCTGCGCACGAAAGGCCTTGCCGTGCACCTGACGCTGATCGGCGATGGTCCGGACCGCGCGAGCCTCGAGCGCGAGGCGGCAGAGCTTGGGCTGGGATCGCATATTACTTTCGGCGGCGCGCTCAATCATGACCAGACCCGCGAGCGCATCGCGCAAGCCGATATCTTTGCCATGGCCAGCTTTGCGGAGGGCATACCGGTCGCGCTGATGGAGGCGATGGCAAAGGGAATTCCCTGCGTGAGCACCGATGTGGCCGGCATTCCTGAGCTCATCCGGGATCACAAGGACGGCCTGCTGGTCTCCCCGTCATCGGCTGAGTCGCTGGCCGAGGCGCTGGCATCTCTCGTTACCGATCGCAGCCTGCGAGAGCGGCTCAGCGCATCGGCGCGGGAGCGCGTAGTGGAGCACTATGACCTTGCAAAGAACGTGAAGGTCTTAGCAAGCACCTTCGAGCGCTGCCTGCGCTAATTTTTACTTCAGGGCGGGAGAGGCTATCTCCTGTGTTCTTCTGCTATGCAGCCAGCGTTCCTGCACGCGCCTGCCAAGAGCGATGCACGGATGCTCGACCAGCCTGTACAGCACCTCCGCCACTGCGAGCGCAAGAACTGTCGTTGCCAACAGCAGGAGCCGCGTCTTTATCGGGCTCACCGGTGGCAGGAGGCGCTGCGTCACCGAGAGGCAGATCAGATGCACGAGGTAGATGCCATAGGACCGCTGGCCGATGTAGCGAACCCATTTCGAGCCGAGGACACGATGAACCGGCGACCGGCCCATGACACACCATGCCTGCACGAGCGCGGTCGAAAGCGTGTATCCGATCAGCAGGTAACCGAAGAGAGGGCGGGAGCGATCGGGATGCAGTCCGAGTAGCGCATGAAAGAGCAGGAAGACGACAGGCACGAGAATGAAGCCGATGCCGCCGAGGAAACGCCGGAACTTCTCATAGATGGCTTCGTTATCCAGGCATGCGCCGAGGGTGCAGCCAAGCATGATGATGGCATACGGCACCAGCACGCCCAGATGTCCGAGTGGTCCCATAAAAAGCGGGATCGCCGCCAGCAGAGCCATGATCGGGATACGCCATGCCCGTCGTGCGGCAAGCACTACGAAGCCGAGAAGCGGCCACACGAGATAGAACTTCTCTTCCACCCCCAGGGACCAGCTCTGGTTGAATGGGGCCATGGGAGCGATATCGTTGAAGCCGGTCAGGTAATACGGCAGAGCTGCCCGGAATGCGACGGCCTGCTTCGCGAGCATCGGCAGACGCAGCATCCCCACATACATGGCCAGGACCGTGAAGTAGAGCGGTAGGATGCGGAAGCTGCGGCGCAGGTAAAAGGCCTTCAGTGAGACTGTGCCCGACCTGTCCTCTTCGCGCAGCAGCAGCGTATGAATGAGAAATCCGCTGAGCACGAAGAAGATCATGACGCCGGTGTAGCCGCTCAGGTACCACCAACGGTGCTCATCCACATGCCAGGTGATGACCAGCAGGATGCTGATGGCACGCAAACCATCGAGCGTAGGAAAGTATCGCTCCTTTTGAAAGGCGATGGAGTCAATCGTCCTCACGAAGCTTTCCGTCTTCCTCTCCGCATTGCTGCTCCCTACCTATCTCAATGTTTCTTAGAACGATGGCTCTTCGTGCGCAGGCGTCCACCTGCGATGCGCAATTGCCGATACGGCAGCAACTGCAAACACACACAGCAAAGGATCGCACGGAAAGCGGAAGCGCGGTTTCGCAATGGTTGCGGCTGAACTCAGAATCACCAGCCCGAGAACGGCCGCTGTCAGCCATGCGATCTCGTGCTTACGATACAGAATGAGCCCGAATACACCGAGAATCATGATCGGCAGCAGCGACCAGGCCGCAACCTGAGCCAGCCGGCCCGAGTGCAATCCTTCGGTTTTTGGCTTTCCGGCAGAGTCGAACACGGCAAATGCGCGCAGCACCGCCAGCTCGACATAGCGGCCGCGATGCGCGTGAATCCATGCCCTGGCTTTGGCACGCTCCGCACCGTCGAGGTAGACCTCACCTTTCGTCCAGTCGGGTTGCAGCTCCACCCAGTTGCCGGAGCGCGGTGTTGCCTGATCGTTGGCTCCCAACTCCAGGTTGTATCCGCCGTTTGTCGCCAGGGTGAAATCCCCGAGCACCCGCTGATTACGCGCCATCCAGGCAAGAGCGGGCACAATTCCGATCAGCAGGACGATGCTTGCCAGCTTCAGGCGCTTCTTCCACGCGATGATGACCGCAGCGAGAAAAGCAGCCGGGGCGAAGGTGGTGGTTGCGGCTCCTGCGATGCCGAGCGCAACACCGGCTGCCACAGCCCGGCCAACGTTGTTTTGCCGAATGCATTGCCAGCTGTACCAGACACCCAGTGCAAGGGCAGCGGTCGTCAGCGCCGTGGGATAGATCGTCGTGCTCGCATAGGCCAGCGCCGGATGGAAAGCCGCCAGCGCTGCTCCGAGATTTGCCCAGAAAGGACTCAGACCGAGTGCAAGGCCGAGGCGCGCGCAGACAAAGGGCAGAACGGCGAGCAGCAGAGCCTCAATGATCTCTACAAGCAGGCGCGGATCGTGTGTCAGGGCCGCAGGCAGATGATTGAGGACAACCGCGGGCGTGTGCGTCTGGACGGTATAGACAAGGGCGATCAGTACAAGCTGCCCCGGAGCGCGATAGGCCGTGTAGTAGCTTTGGTCCACTACAACATGCCCGGCTCCGGGTAAGACGGCGGCAGCATCGCCATCCTTGAAGCCCAGGCCCTGGGATACATGCCGGCCGATGGTGTCATAGTCCATCTCATCGTAGAAGTGATCGTGGTGAAGGGTGCCAGCGATGAGAGCAAGGCGCAGCAGTGTTCCCAGGATTGCCAGAATCAGCGGCCATCGGTTCGTCCGGGCCCAGGCGAAGCAGGATTGAATCAATTTTCACCACACACTTTAGAAATCCGGATGACCCAGAAGACAGGTCATTGCAGCAAGCTCAGACGTCAACCGATCCGGACGAGCATGAAAGGAGCATTGCCGGGGTGGAATGAGCCTAGATTATCGCGAAAGCCTTCGGCTTTCGCTACTTACTTTGGGGTGATGGACGCGTGCCGGTAGAGCCAGCCTGCCGGTAAATCTCCAAGATGAGATCGATCTTCTTCTCCCAGTCGAAATACTGCCCGACGCGTTCCCTGCCATTGCGGCCCAGCCGGTCGCGCAGCTCCGGCTGCCCGATCAGCTGTTGCATGGCCGCAGCAAAGCCTTGAACGATCGCCTCGCGGCTGGAAGGCTCAACAAGAAATCCGCATGAGCTATCGAGATAATCTGCCGGACCGCCCCACTTCGTGGCGATCACCGGGATCCCGCTAGCCATGGCTTCCAGCACCACCGCGCCGCCGCACTCATAAATACTCGGCAACACCAGGGCGAGCGAAGCATGCAGGATCGGCGCGCACTCGGCTTGCGGAAGCCATCCGGCAAAGAGGATGCGGTCCGATATGCCAAGCCGTTCACCGGCCTGCTTCCATGCCTCGCGCATGTTTCCGTCGCCAATGATGACGAGCTCCCCCTCCGGCAAGCGGCTGAGGGCTTCGATGGCCATGTCGAGGCCTTTCCAATCGACAAGGCGACCGATGAAGACGAAGCGAGGCTTTGGAGGCAGCTCTGCGTCCGCTGTGTTCTTCCCGTTCGCCGACCATGTTCCGAGGTGAACGCCATTCTCCGGCAACTCGATCACCTTCCCGCGCATACCGGCGGGGAGTGCGAGCCGGGTTCGTTCATTCGCGACCAACAGCACCTCGGCTTTTGGCTTACCTGAAAGCCACTGGTTGAAAAGGTCCGACAAAGACCGGCCTACAGCAATGGCAATCCTGCTGAAAGCCGACTCTGCGTGACGAAAGGGCGCGGGATAATCCATGCCACCATTCATGGGACCGATGACGACCGGCGCGCCGACGCCATGCATCAGGGAAGGAAAGCGGGGAGATACAGGAATCGGCTGATGCACCACATCCACCGACTCACTCGTGACGAGATCACGCACGATGTTGCGGGCGAGATACTGCGTGGTCAGCTGGCTCAGCAACCCGATGCTGGCTTCCGAGACACGCCGTGGCAGAAAACGGCTGAGGCGGAATAGAAGCTTGTGAAACCATGCGTCGGAGATGAAGCGGAAGCGATCATGGTCCTGCGGGAATGCGGCCAGCAGCTCCGGCCGGGTACGCGAATGCACCACCAGCCATGCGTCAATGTTCCGGGCACGAAGGCCTGCGAAGTAATGGAGCGGAAGAACCGCCTCTCCGCCAAATTGATATGAAGCGTGCTCGGCAACGATACAGACGCGCATGGTCTCCCAGAGGGCTCCTGAGTCCTCAATTCGAAAATTCTCTTCGGGGGATGACAGAGGAGTGAACGCTGCCGCCGTGCGGCCCAGCGTTCATCCGAAGTTCAGGATAACCCGAACGGCAGCGGCATTGCGCCTAGAGGATGTCCGAGGGCGGCTTCCTTCCCTCACGCGAAGACCCTCTTGAACTTGAAGCGCTCGGAGGAGTCGGCTGGCAATGCGGGCGACATCGCGCTCTGCGTCTGGCGCAGGCCCTGGCTCCAACCGACAAGCAGGAAGAAGAGCGGATAGCTCTGCCCTCCCATGTATACCGTCGTAAGAGCGAACAGGAGGCCGGCGATGGAACCTCCAAGGCAGAAGTAGAAATAGATATCGGTCACGAGGCTTCCACTGCGGATCGCACCCACCACCGCGATCCCGACCTCGAGGGCCAGCAGGAGGAAGCAGGCGTAACCGAGTTCACCCTGCGTGATTCGGATGAACAGGAACTCGTTGTCGATGGAGTTCATGCCACCGACTTTCGGCCAGTCAATCAGGCCATAGCCAAAGAGACCGCCCTTTTCGATGATCGGTTTGTATTCGTCGAGAAGAAGGCGGCGATAAATCGCATTTTCCTGCTCGATATCTTTGGCGTCCCAGAGGGAGCCGGAGGTGTACTGATCCGCCTTGATGTAGCCGACGGTCCCGCCTATGACACAGATCAGCGTGGTGACGATCGCTGCCCGACGGATATTCTTGGCGCGGCCGATCCGGGAGATGAGAAAGCCCAGAAGCGCGCCGAGCCAGGGGCCACGAGAGTTCGTCATCCCCAGGCCGGCCAGAATGCCGAGCGTCAGGATGGTCGACCGCCGCACGCCGAGATACTTGCGCTCGTTGCCGCGCTGCTTCTCGACATATCCGAGCCACAGGCTGAAGATCACGCCGACGGACATGACCATGCCGGCGAGAATGGCCGCCATATAAGGTCCGGAGGCGCGGACCAGGCCGCCGCGGATCTGCGCGACCCACGGCTTCTGATCGGGGAAAAAGACTCCGAATGTCCGCGTAAACAGGTTCATGCCGAGCCTGTACTCGGAAAAACAGAGAACGCCCACTACGAAAAGGAGTATGACCATGCGGCGCACCACCTGCTCCCGCATGCCGTCTTCCTCGCAGATGATCCGGCCGATCAGGTAGGGCATGATGCCCGTGGCCAGCATGCCATAGAGCACCAGTCCGGCATTCGGAGCGCCGGTATTGCTCAATTCCGAGTAGTAGACCCCGACGACAAAGAGGGCCAGCCAGATATCCGCACGCTTCACCTGCCGCATCTGCACATAGCGGCCGATGACGGCGAGCCCTATCGGGAAGACCGCCATGTCGGCGGCGGTAAGAGCCGGCAGGTGCGGAAGACGGAGGGAATAGAACGGCGGCACCAGTAGCAGCACCGGCAGATAGACATTCAACACGGCGCTGCCGATGGATTGCCTCTTCATCACGAGGAAGGCTGCGGCGAGCGCGAATAATACGACTATCTGCATCGGTGACTTCTATGGCTCAGCACGCTGAGGCGAGGCGTGCAGGCAAGCGTTCTTCCGCGCTTCCGTGAAGGAGATGGATGTGTGTCTCCAGGCTGGCATGCGCGGTTGGACTGATGTGGCAAGCTATTCAAGGCGTCTGGGGAAGAATCCTCTCCGGATAGGCTTATCCTTCATCCTGCCATCCTGCAACAGGGCCGAGCGAGGGTCCGGTAAACCCTATTCATCGCCCGAATCCTGCCTTGCGACCCGAACCCGGCTTCCGGGAAATCGGTCCGCCTGTCCCGCGATTATACTAAGGCCGATTTCCGGTTTGGATAGCACAAGAGAAGCAGCCCAATCGTCGACTGTTGGATGCAAGATAAGGGCTTAGCGCAGGGTGCCCGCCTGTAAAACCCGCAAGCCGGAAGCTCAAGATGGCGCGATGAAAACGACGCCCGAACTGCTACACTCCGGACAAGAACCTGGTCAAGAACATGGAGAGGCTAGCCGCTTCGCTTGGAAATTGCAGGGACAAGAGGAGCGATTGACAGATGGCATCAGTGACCTCGCAAGCTTCCGCTCCTGACGTATCCATCCTTATCGTCTCCTTCAATACCCGTAACGTACTGCGGGAGTGCGTCGAGTCGATCGAGCGAGAAGCCGCCGGCCTCAGAGTCGAAATCTCGATCGTGGATAATCACTCCTCCGACGGATCGCCGGAGATGATCGAGCAGGAGTTTCCGCATGTGCGGCTGCTCCGCAGCGATACGAACCTTGGCTTCGGAGCCGCCAACAACGCGGCGCTTGAAGGCTGCACGGGGCGGTACATCGTGCTGCTCAATTCGGACGCCTTCCTCTGCCCGGATTCTCTGCGCCTCGCCGTGCGGCATATGGATGAAAACCCTAAGGCGGGCCTCGCCGGTGGACGTCTTGTCGGACGCGACTTCTCCTGGCAGCCTTCCGCGCGCATGTTCCCCGGGATTCTGAGCGATCTCAGCGTAATGACCGGGCTTTCCGGGCGCTTTCCCAAGTCCAAAGTCTTCGGCTACTTCGACCGCACCTGGGCCGACCAGTCCTTACCCAGCGAAGTCGACTGGGTACCGGGCGCATTCTCGATCATCCGCTCCGAGGTGCTCGCGCAGGTCGGATTCTTCGACCCCGCGTTTTTTCTCTACAGCGAAGAGGTCGATCTCTGCCGGCGGATTCAGGCTGCGGGATATCAGATCTGGTACTGGCCGGATATCAGCGTCATTCACATCGGCGGCGAATCCTCGCGGCAGGTGAAGACGCTGGAGATGTCCACGACCGGTGCGCAACTGGTTCTCTGGCGCATGCGCAGCACGTTGCTCTACTACCGCAAGCATCACGGGGCAAAGGCATGGCTCGCCAAAACACAGGAACTGGCCCTTTATCGGCTCACCGAACTGCGGAATGCCTTCAGCAAAGATCCCCGGCGCGTGGCGCGCGCCCGCGAATCGCGGAATCAGGCTCAGCTCATGCGCCAGGCCTGGAAAGACACGAACGGTGGCCGCGTCTCACCGCCACGGCCATGGTAATCTTCCGGAGCATCGCATGAAACGCGCACTCAAGACTTTGCTTGGCGCACCCCTTACTGCGCTGCTGCGGGCTACCCGCTCCCTGCGAACGAATCTGCAACGCATACACGCGCACGCCTCTCTCGCGGCGGAGCTTTCGCATCCACTACCCGCTTCGGCGGTGCTGCTCGGCAAAGTGCACGTCTATGGCACGGGAAATATCGAAATCGGTGAGGATGTTCTCCTCTATCCGGATATCCACCTCGAAACCCAGGGGACGGCGCGGATCGTAATCGGTAAGGGCTGCGTCATTTCGCGAGGCGCGCACATCGTCGCCATGAGCGGAGTCATCATCGGCGACGGCTCCATGATCGGCGAATATGCCGGCCTGCGCGATGCCAATCATCTGCGCAATGACGCAGTGACCATCCGCGACGCGGGCCACAGCGCAAAGCCGATTCAACTCGGAAACCAGGTGTGGATCGGACGCGGCGTGACCGTGCTCGGAGGCATCACCATCGGAGACGAAGCAACCGTGGGCGCAAATGCCGTGGTCACCCGCGATGTTCCGGCGAAAACCGTGGTGGCAGGCATTCCGGCGGCTCCCATCACGTCGAGGAAGACGGCCGTTTAGGACAGACTTTTGAGATCAACAGAAAGAGCCGCGAAATCGCGGCTCTTTCTTATCCTGTAGTCTGCTTAGCGGCCAAAGATAAAGTGCACGAAGGAGCGCACATAACCGGCGACATCCTCCGGATGCTGCCGGGCCTTCTTGCCTGTCGGGGCAGCAGGCGGTGCGGAATCCTGCGGCTGCATTGGAGCCACACCGTTAGCTGCCTCACCCGTCGAGGGAGGCATCGCGGGAGCAGGCGAGGCATCGGCTACCATCACTTTCTTTTTCTGATCGGCGGGCGCCGTGATCGAAGCGGCATACCGATCCAAAGGAGAAGACATCGACCGTCCGGAGGGCGAGCTCGGCGCAGGGTTCTCAGCCTGCGTGGAGAACTCCGCGTCGCAACCGCATGCCTGTGGCGAATTCTCCATCTTGCCGTCAGAGAATCGGGAACTCTGCCCGTCACCAGCGACCTGGAACGATCCCTCTCCCATCACCGGGGTCACGCGAAAGAAAGATCCGGTCTGCGCATTTCCCTGCAGGCAAAGATCCCCATGCCGGTTCGTGACGATCTGCACCAGACCGACATCCCCTGTGCGGGTCGAATTGGTCAGCTCCACACGCCAGTCGGGCGTGATGACCTGATCGCCCATCTTGATGGGGAATGCTTCCTGGGCGCCGCCTGCCTGAAAGGCAAGCATCATCCCGGCGTTCGCGTCGGCCGTCAGAATCTGCAGCTGCGAACGGGGGCACAGGACCATTGATCCGCCACGCTCGAACTTCACTTCCATGCTGTCGCCCATCGATTCCAGCCGCGAACCGTTGTAGAGCAGGAAGCGATTTCCAGCCATGCGCACGGTGCCGCTGATCATGCCGTTCTGCGCGGTGAGGTCGGCGACCGGTATCGCCTCGCCTTCAAAAGCTCCGGAGGCCGAGCGGACGGTAGACACCAGCCCCGCGCCGAGCAGGACGCCGGTCAATCCTAGTCTCCACGCCAGACCGCCAAAGCGGATCCTGGGCTGTTTGTTTTCGTTCATCCCATCCATGTCGTTCTCCTTTACCCGGTTCACGCGCCGAGCCGGGGACCCTGTTCAAACCAGCGGGCAAGATCCTGCACCACCTCCCGCAGCTTGTCCCATTCAGCATCGACCTTGTCCAGGCGCTCTTCGAGGAAGCTCGCTGTCGGCAGAAGCGGGCCGGGCTGCCGGGCTCCGGGGGGCGTCTCCAGCCGTGTGAGTGCATTGGCCTTGTGCTGCTCGAACCAGGCTTCAATTTCCTCGCCCGAGCGTTCAATTCCAGCCCAGGAGTCGTTCAGCTGGCGCAGGAACTCGCGGAAGCTGCCGCTGGCCGAGGGCCGGGCGGGCGTGGAAACAGGCTCTGCCACTACCGGTTGGAGGCTGGCAGGCACAGGTTTTTCGGCGGTCTCGATTAGTCGGTTCATAGCTTCCACTGTGGCCTCATCAGGGGGAGGAACTTCATACAGAACAACGCGCTCTCCCTGGTATGCCGCGATCACTTTTCTGCTTTCCCTGCCCTGTTCTTCTGAGCCGAGGCCACTCAATCCGAGGAGGCCATGGCCAGGTGCCGGGAGAGGCTCGCGAAAGTCGCCTTCGAACTCGTCTTCAGCCCGTTCCCGCTCACTCTGGATGCGTTGGGCTGCAAAGGCCGGGAGAGAAAAGGCAAAGACCAGGAATGCGATATCGGCCACCGGAGTGGCGCCGGGGATCTGGTGCGAGAGCGGCCCGTTGCTCAGAACGCCGTAGAGCAAGGCGGCAACGGCCACGACGCCGGCGCTGATTCCAAACCAGTGCATCGCAGGCTCACCCAGGCTCATGCCAAGGCGTCGGCGCTCAACGACGACCCAGATCGAAACGATGGACCACAGCCCCGCAAAAACCCAGAGGAATAGCCAGGTGGTATGCAGCTGATCGCGCAGCAGAGCGAAAGAAAGCCGGGCCTGTGCCAGATGGAAGAATTCTCCGGTCGATGCCCAGTGCGAAGCGTTCTGCATCCCGGGCGCCAGGGCCAGCAGGCCTACGCCTGCAACAGCCAACGCCGCATAACAGAGCGAACGCGAGATCAAGATATTCCCCGTACCTTCCAACTCCATACACCCGCCTCCAACATTGCCTGCCTGGGAACCGCATGCATTGCAAGGTGTTAACTCGTAACACAGCAACTGAACCAGGGGGACAGAGAGAACGGGCGATCCACTGAGGCAATTTGCTGCCCGTCCTGTTGAGCATCGGCAGAAAAATCAGGAGGGGCAGTACACTTTCGTAATATTCGCACGAGGAGGGGGCGGGAGCTGGATATTTTTTCGGCAATTTCGGGAATTTCGAGAAGAGCACAAAGATAAGTTGCGGTGTTAAACAATAACTTGTTGTTGCTTCCACGCTCAAAGAAAAACGCCGGAGTGGTTGACTCCGGCGCTCTCAACAAGTGAGTAAAGTTTCCGTTAGAAGTCGTAACGCAGCGAGAACTGCATACGGCGCGGACTGCTGAGTTCTGCGCTCGCTACGCCGAGCGTGCCGCTGGTCAGGCTTCCATTGATGTCGTTCGGATCGAAGCGCACCGTATTGGTCACGTTGTAGACCTCCCAGGCAAACTTCAGGCTGCCATACTTCCGGAGATTCCATGACTTGTTCAGCCCGGAATCGATGTCGAAGTAGCCATCGCCGCGGAAGTTGTTGCGCTCGCCGGCTTCCCCCGGATACGGCAGGCGCACCGGCGATCCGTTGGCGACACCATTGTTGATGGCGTCCGGATCGTCGAAGAACTGCGGCTCGCCGTTCTGATCGAAGTGACGGCGGATCTTGACCTTCGCTGTCGTGACGGCATAGCTCTCGATCTGCCAGTCGGTCGTCCACCCGGGCTCGAAGAGCGAGAAGGGGAGACCGCTGGTAGCGCGGGCGATACCGGAGAACTGCCAGCCACCGATGAAGGTGTTGAGCAGTGTCCCACTGTTACCGCCGAGCCACTTGCCCTGCCCGAAAGGCAGCAGGTAGACCCAGTCGACTGTAAGCAGATGCGTCGTGTCGAAGTCGGAGACGCCGCGGTTCAGATAGGGCTTCCAGGTGTTGATGATGCTGCTCGCATCGGAACCATTGCCGCCGAACTCGGAGTTACGTTCCGCGTTCGAGCTCATGTCGATCGAGCGCGAGTAGGTATAGCTGATATCCGCCTGCAGGCCGTGGCTCATGGGATGACGCAGTGTAATCTGCCCGGCGTTGTAATAGCTCATACCAATGCTCGACAGCGCGTAGAGCGAGGAAAACTGCTGCTGCCAGAAGTGCGACTGATAGCCTGCCGGGCAATTGTAATAGCAGTAGAAGTCGATGTCAGAGAGGGCCGTGGTCGCACCAAGATTCGCGCGATACGGAGCCCATTCATTGGTATAGATGGCCTGCGTTGCGCTTTCACCTGGATAGTCGTAGCCCGCCATGAACGGGAACATATCCTCGAAGTACTGGATCGTCGGTACGGTTGCGCTGGCACTGCCGCCGTTGAGATCGACGAGATGCGAGAGCTTGGATCCGGCCGAGTAATAGTCGCCCGCACCCTGCGGATCGACGAAGTCGACAGGCTCTGCCAGATCGAGACTGGCGAGCAGGTGACGGCCCAGGCGTCCGACATAGGCAGTCTCAACCGTCCATCCACCGGGCAGCTGCCGCTGCACGGAGAGATCGAGAGCCTCGGAGTAAGGCGTCTTGATCTTATCGTCGAGGCCCCAGGTGATGGCGAAGCCATCACTTGGGCCTGCGGGCGGCGTGTAGGGAAACGACGTGGTCGTCGGCGCGCTGCCATTGCTGAAAGGCAGAGTATTGCGTCCGGTGAATCGCGGAGCTGTGGTGTATGAGTACGTGCCAGCCGGATTGGTGATGGCGCTGCTGACGCCGAACGATCCTTCCTGGGCGAAGGTATTCACCAGCGCCTCACCGAAGTGATCGTAGTAGATGCCGGCGCCCAGGCGGATCGAGGTCTTTCCGTCCGGCGAATAGGCCAGCGCGAAGCGCGGAGCGAAGTTGTTTTTCGATTTCGGCCAGTAGCCCGGCTTGTTGTAGTACGGACCAGTCGGCGCGAATTCAAGATTCGGCTCATAGACCTGGCCCGAGAGAGCCGCAGCTTCACGCTGCTGATACCAGGCATGCGTGTCGATGGTGGGGGCGACCTGCTGGCCGCTGGTTTCCCACGGAGTCTGCAGAATGCTGTGACGCACACCGAAGGTCAGCGTGAGATTCGGAAGAACGCGCCAGGAGTCCTGCAGATAGTATTCGTATTCGTTGGCCTTGTAGTGGCGATTCACAAAAGCGCCATCGGCAAGCAGCGATCCCGAGGTGGGGCTGGTGATGTCGTAGTTGTAGTTGTCCGTCACATCTGGGATGGTGCCGATCAGGTTTGCGTAGGCGATTTCGTAAGAGTTCTGAAAGCCCGAATCGACGGAGGCGTATCCCGGAGGCGTTCCACCAAGCCAGTAGGGGTTCGAGCTGCCCGAGTCGAAGGAGTTCGCATCAGTCGAGAAGTTCTGATGCACCAGCCGCCAGTTTCCACCGAACTGAAGATTGTGCTTGCCCTTGGCCCAGCTCAGGTTATCGACGATGTTGTTGACCGGCGTGGAGGCGATGGTGCTGCGCGTTTCCGCCGTCTCGGTCGAGAGAAAGCGGAAGTCGACATAGTTCTGGTTGCCGACACCGGCATTGCCATATCCCGCGCGGATATAACCGTAGCGCACGTCGTTCACAAGGTTCGGAGTGATCGTCCAGGTATCGCCCGCCGTGATGCCCTTGTTGTTTTGCACCAGTACGGAATTGGGACCCTGCCCAGGGAACTGCTCCGTCGCATCGGTCGTGTCCTTCTGTAGATTGCCGCGCACGAAGATGCGATGACGCTGCCCCGGCGTGAAGTCAATCTTCGCGATCATGGTGTTCAGGCTGGTCGGGTTTGGCGATGAGAAGGAGTACGAGCCGGAGTTGTAGCCGTCACCCTCGGTGAAGCCATTTGCCGCGGGCATCGCCTGAAAATACTTCAGGGCATAAGGGTCCGCACCGGGTCCCCACGGGCACACGCCGTTCGCCGTGCAACCGGAATCGAGCGCCGCAACCTGAGCCTGGGTCAAAGTGACAGCATTGCCGCCGGAAAGATACGTCAACAGGCCCTGCTGATAGGAAGAGGTCGGGTCTTCTTGCGTGACCTGCGCGTTCTCAGAGATACGCTCGCCTTCATAGTTGCCGAAGAAGAAGAGCTTGTCTTTGAAGATCGGGCCACCGAGATCGGCGCCGAAGATGTTACGCAGCAGCTTGCCGGGAATATTGGGCTCGCCGCTCTCCAACTCAGCCTGTTTGTTGAACCAGTCATTCGAGACGGTGTTCGTAGGGCGGTAGTACTCGTAAGCCGCGCCATGGAACTTGTTCGTACCGGCCTTGGTCATCAGGCTCACCTGCGCACCCGACGAACGGCCTTCATCGGAGTTCGCGCCACCCGTGGTCACGCGAAATTCTTCGACCGAGTCCTGCGTTTCGCGCAGCACGCCCTGAAAGGCAAAACCGTTGACCTGATCGTTGTCGTCCACACCATCGAGGGTGATGTTGCCCTGGTCCGAACGGCCGCCATTCACCGAACCACTGCGGCTATCGGCTGTCAGTGAGTTCGACGCCGAAGGCCCAAGGTAAAGCACACCGGGCTGCAGCGAGAGAAGATCCGGCACGTTGCGCGTTTCGCTGGGCAGCGCCTGGATCGTGGTGTTGTTCATCGAGTTGCCGAGCGATGCGTCGGTGGTGTTCAGGGTCTCAGCTTCGCCGCTCACATTCACCACGACGTTCGAGGACTGCAGGCCCAGCGCAAAGTTGATCGTCGCAGGCTGATTTACCAGCAGTTCCGCGGCTTTACTCTGATCGCCAAAACCCGAGGCCGAGACGGTGATGGTGTATTTCGCGGGCGGAATCTGCTGGAGCTGATACTCACCCGTGCCATTTGATGTAGCAGTGGTGGTGTAGCCGGTAGCCGCGTTTTTCAAGGTGATGGTGGCATTCGGGACCACCGCGCCGCTGGGATCTTTCACGACGCCGCGAAGCGAGGTCGTTGCATTCTGGGCAAAGGCACTGACAGCTGTCAGCATCAACATGAGCAGGGACAGCACCGTACAACAGCGTCGTGTCACAACAGCCTCCAAAGAGCAAAGTAAAAAAAGATGCAGAAGCACATCCCCTGCTGGGCGCAAGGCTGTGTGCTGGCTTTGTTCTATTGCGATGAGAGAACGGCATCCGGGCTGTGTGCTGCTGCCCGTGAGTGCTCATTGTGTGACAGAGTCGTTACTAATGCAACAAAAACCGTACGAAGATGGACACTCACGAAGGGCTTTCATACAAAAAAGCGATAGGGCCGCCGCAGCAGCCCTATTGCATAAAAACAATATTTATTCGTTCAATAAATATCTCTAATCAAAGCACCCTTGAATCGATGTACAGGTATCTCGTCGCTACTGGTTCACGCCACTGGCGAGGAATCCGCCATCAACCACCAGCACCTGTCCACTAACAAAGGACGCTGCATCCGACGAGAGATAGACGGCAGCGCCGACAACCTCTTCCGTCTTGCCGAAGCGACCCATCGGCGTACGCATCAGCAGCTCCTTGCCGCGCGGCGTATTGTCGAGCAGGTCCGAGTTGAGCGCGGTGCGAAAGACACCGGGAGCGATGGCGTTGACGACTACGCCCTTCTTCGACCACTCGACTGCGAGCGAGCGCGTGAGCGAAGCCACCGCGGCCTTGCTGGCCGCATAGGCTGCGACTTCATTCAAGGCCACAAAGGTGTTCAGCGAAGCGATGTTGACGATGCGCCCATAGCCGCGCTCGATCATGTGGCGGCCAAAGATCTGGCAGGCGCGCAGTGTGCCGGTCAGATTGGTATCCACGATCGCCGTCCACTCTGCCTCATCGAAATCGAGCGTGGGCGCGCGCTTGATGCGCCCCGCGCAATTGATGAGGATGTCCACCTTGCCGAACGCATCGAGCGTACCGGCAAGTAATGCTTCGAGCGAGGCACGGTCGGAGACATCGGACGGCAGGCGCAGTGTCCTGCGGCCACGCACTTCAATCTCCGCAGCGGTGGATTCCACCTGCTCCGGGCGCCGCGCCGAGGCGACGACATCGGCGCCAGCGTCAGCGAGGCCAAGGCTGATTGCAAGACCGAGACCCGAGGTTCCTCCGACGACAACCGCAGTTTTGCCTTCAAGGCTGAGAATCGAATTGCTCATGCGATCTGCTCCGCTCCGATCTTGCTGCTTTCGGCCTTGATACTCCTGCCGAGAAACACCGGCGCGAGATGGCGATTGAAAATATTCTCGGTCACATTCTTTGCAATGATCGCTTCGTTTGCTTCCAGCAGATCGATGTAGCGGCTTCCCTTCTTTGCTGCGATCTTGAAGCCGACGTGCAGAAGCTGGCGCAGATTCGGGTTGTAGAGTGGCGAGCTCTGGTCATGGCGAAGCGCCGAGGTGAACTCGTCGGAGCTCCATCCCTTCACCACACCAGGCGTCGGCAAACCGTCGGGATGAATGTCGATGACCGTTGCATATGGCACGCAGAGCTCTTCGCGATGATCGTACGCATCGGAGTAAATCTCTTTCGCCAGCACAAGCCCCTCGCCGCCGGCCTCAGCCAGACCGATGAGCTCTTCAAGCCACGTGGTGCCCGCGGTCTTCAAATGCACGCCCGTGTCGAAGCGCCGGATGGAGCGATGAATCGCCGGATAGATTGAGAACTTGTCGCTGCCCGAGTGCACGCTCAGCTTGAGGCTCTTCGGCAAGCCATACTGCCTGATCGCATATTGGATCGCAGCGATGTCAAGCGCCATCTCGCGCTCGAACTGCTCGACATCGCCGACATACTCAACGCCCTTGTTGAAGCGGCCGCTGAATTTTGGCGCAATCGTCTGCAGCGGAATCTTTTCATCCGCGATTGCGGCAAGAATAATCAGCAGCTCGAGCGGCGACTGCGCGGCATCGGTCTCATCCATCGATACCTCAGGGACGAAATTGCCAGCGCCTTTCACACTTTCGATCTTGCGATAGACTTTGCCCGCCTCCTGCACCGCGAAGAGAAATTTCGTTGCAGTCGCACGCAGCAGTTCTGGCGTGATTTCCAGGCTCTCGCTCACGCCTTCAAGCTGAACCTTGCCAAGCAGCTCGCCGTGGCGTGCGACGAAGGCATCGATGCTGGTCTGTTCGGCGGCCTTACCGATGTAGTCGGCCACGTCAATGGTGTAGAAGTCACAAGGCGCGAGGAAGCGATCGACCGTGGCCAGCGTGATGTGATCGGCGTCGCAGAAGTATGGCTTTGTCCAGCCCAGCGCCTTCACCGCCGCATCCACGGCCAGGCGCGTCTGCGATGGCTCCGAGCCGATGATGGTGTGCTCTCGGTTCGATTTATTCCATACCGGAATGACCTCTACGCCTGCATTGCCTGCGAGAATGCACGCCTGCAGTTGCGCCTTGGACTGATGCGCAAACCGGTCTCCGACGCCTACGGAATATTTACTAAGCTCCACGTTGCTTCCCTTTCCTGTTTACGAACCGTTGGAGAAACGCCCCCGGTAGGCCCACAGGCCCAGGCCGGGATTGCTGATGTAGAAAATCTTTTCACCGTCGACCTCGTTGTATCCGTTGCTCAGCCGCTCGGGATCGTAGCGCTTCGTCATCGCTTCGAGATCGCCGTAGCCGAAGCCCACGCCCTCAATCTCCTCGCGAGTAAGCTTGCCCGGGCACCATGTGATACGGAAGCGGCCCTCCGATGAGCCATGAATAAGGTGCGCGGCCGCGCTCAGGTCGCCGGCAAGATCGGCATTCCTCTCAACTGCCGCAAGCGTGGCGGGCGTGCCGCGATAGCCATACTTGCGGATCAGCTTGTCGATCGTGGGATCCTCGCCAAACTCGCGCACATTCGGCGCAAGGATGATGAGTTCGGCGTCATCGGCCAGCGCCATGCGCGTGCGATAAACAGCCTTGTTGCCCAGCCACGTGCTGTGAAACTCATGCGGCTCGAGATAGACGACCGCTTTGCGGATTGGCTCCTCGAGCATCTCGAAGTTCACCTTCAGGCTGAGATCAGCCGCGAGGTGGAAGCATTCGACATCGTCGCCGACAAAAAGACCGCGCAGCGCCAGGGCGCCATCGGCCTTGCGTCCGACAACGGTGAGCACGTAGACGATGGGAATTTCCGTAAGGAAATGATCGGCACCGTAGTTGAGCACTGCTCGCACGGGGTTATCCGCGCGGCCCATGATGCGCTCCATCCCGTAGACCGCGCCGAGATAATGGCTGCGGTTGATGCCATCCACGCCACCTGCGCCGACGAGAATGTTCTTGTTGTAATTGGCCATGCCGATGACTTCATGCGGCACCACCTGGCCGATCGACAACACGAGATCAAACCCACCACGCGAGATGAGTTTATTCACCTGCGCCGGATAGTCGTAGCTCAGCTTCCCTTCTGAAACCTCGTGGATGAAGTCTTCGGGCACGATGCCCATCGTCTCTACGTCAGTGCGCCAGTTGTGTACGCGGAAGAGCGAGTGCGGCACATCGCCGAACATGCGCGTCAGCTGCTCGGATGTCATAGCAGTATGGGTTCCGAGCGCAGGAAGAATCGCCTCCAGCTGCGAACCGTAATACTGCCATGCCATCTGCGTCAGCTCACCGGCCCGCGAATGATAGCGGGTAAGATCCGGAGGCACCGCGAGAACGCGCTTGCGCTCGCCCAGCTTGCCGAGCGCCTCGAATAACAGTGACCGAATCTCTTCCGGCGAAAAATCACGATCCGGTCCGCCGGTCGCGAGGTAAAGACTCATGCTGCAAACTCCGCGCGGCGCAGCTTGGGCGCCAGCAGGTTAATGACGACGAGCGCCAACAGGTACACGCTCGATGCAATGACAAATAGCACACTGTAGTTGTGCGTTTTCTGGAGCACGTGGCCGGTGAAGTTAGCCAGCAGCACGCCGCCTACCGAGCCCGCCATCCCGCCGATGCCAACGACGGCACCCACGGCCTGGCGGGGAAACATGTCGGATGCAGTCGTGAACATATTCGCCGACCAGCCCTGGTGCGCTCCTGCCGCGATGCCCAGTAGTATGATCGCCGCCCACTCCGAATGGAGATTGCCGATCATGAATACCGGCACTACCAGCAGCGCACAGAAGCCCATCGCAGCAAGCCGCGCAACCTCGGGCGACAGTCCCATTTTACGAAACGGAGCAGGGAGCCAGCCGCCCGCGATACTGCCGACCGCGGACATGTTGTAGACCAGGATCAGCGGCAATCCGAGATGGGAAAGATCGAGGTGAAACTTCGCGCTGAAGTAGGACGGCAGCCAGAAGAGATAGAACCACCAGATGGGATCGGTAAGGAATTTGCCAAGTGCGAAGGCCCACGTCTGTCGATAGCCGAGCAGCCGCAGCCAAGGTACGGACGGCCCCATCTGCTGCGCGGCTTCCTGGTAGATGTAACGCAGCTCGGCACCGGTGAGCGTCGGGTGATCGGTCGGCTTGCGGTAGTTCTTGAACCACCACAGGATCCAGAGCATGCTGAAGACGCCGGTCGCAAGGAAGGCAGCGCGCCAGCCAAAGCGCAGCGTAATCCATGGAACCACAAGAGGCGCGAGAATGGCTCCTACGTTCGCACCGGAGTTGAAGATGCCGGTGGCCAACGAGCGCTCCCCTTGCGGAAACCACTCGGCGACAGTTTTGATAGCAGCCGGGAAATTGCCGGACTCACCGAGACCGAGAAAGAAACGCGCGACGCCGAACTCCATGGCTGAACTCGCAAGCGCGTGCCCCATCGCCGAGAGGCTCCAGACGCCCATCACGACCATGTAACCGATGCGCGTGCCGATCCTATCCACGATGCGACCGGCGAGCAGCAGCCCGAGCGCATAGGCTACCTGGAAGGCGTCGACGATATAGGCGTAGTTGAGCTCGGTGAGCCCTATCTTCACTGCCAAGGTCGGCTTCAGCAGCGCGATTACCTGGCGATCCATGTAGTTGATCGACGTGGCGAAGAACAGCATCGCACAGATGGTCCACCGCACACGTCCGCGGTTTGCTTCGCTGGCATCCGCGAGTGGATCTGCTGAAAGTTTTTCAGTCGAGCTCATGTACACCTTCCCAACGTCTATAGGCGATAGGCCTGCCGCACCAGGTTATAGGTGAGATCGCGCGCCACGGCAAAGGCTTCGTCTTCGTCGAGCCGATGCTCCACGACGAGCCGCGCGAGAAAGGCGCAGTCCGTGCGACGGGCGACATCGTGCCGTGCCGGGATCGAGAGGAAGGCACGCGTGTCGTCGTTGAAACCGACCGTGTTGTAGAAGCCTGCTGTTTCGGTAGCCATCTCGCGGAAGCGCAGCATACCTTCAGGACTATCGTGGAACCACCACGGTGGCCCGAGACGCAGACACGGATAATGTCCTGCAAGCGGCGCCAGTTCGCGGCTGTACGTCGACTCGTCCAAAGTGAAGAGGATCAGCCGGAGTTCCGGCTCGTTGCCGTAAAGGCTGAGCAGCGGCTTCAGCGCGTGCACATAGTCGGTCGATGTTGGGATGTCGGCGCCGGTATCGCGGCCATATTTTTGGAAGACCTTGTGATTGTGGTTGCGCGAGCTGCCGGGGTGCAACTGCATCACGAGGCCATCCTCGACACTCATGCGCGCCATCTCGGTCAGCATCTGCGCACGGAAGAGTTCCTGGCTGGCGGCGTCCGCGTGCGGTCCGAGGATCTTCGCGAAAAGCTCGGCCGCCGCGTGCGATGAGAGGTTCGCTGTCTGTGCCGTGGGATGTCCATGGTCGGTAGCCGTGGCACCGAGCGCCTTAAAGCGCGCACGTGTTTTTTCCAGCGCGCGAAGGTAGCCCTTCCAGCTGCCGGTATCCTCGCCTGTCAGCTCACCGAGACGGCGAATGTTGTCATGAAAGCCAGCAAAATCCGGATCGACCACGGGGTCGGGACGGAAGGTCGGAAGAATCCGGCCATTCCATCCAGAGTCGCGAACCGCCTGGTGATCGGCGAGTGAATCCAGTGGCGAATCGGTGGTCGCGAGAATCTCGATGCGGAATGTTTCGAAGAGCGCGCGGGGCAGGAATTCCGGCGTACGGAGCTTCTCGTCGATCACATCGTAGTAGTGATCCGCCGTGCGCTCGGAAAGCCGCTCCACCAAGCCGAAAAGCTCCTGGAAAGCATAGTCCAGCCACATGCGCGTCGGCGTTCCACGGAAGAGGTAGTAGTTGCGGGCGAAGATGCGCCACACTTCCCGCGGATTTTTGATCTCCGGCACGCCGATCTCGAGCGAATCGAGCGAGATGCCCTGGCTGTAGAGCATGCGATAGACGTAATGATCCGGCTGAACGAAGAGCTTGGCCGGGTTGGGAAATGGCTCATTGTGCGCAAACCATGCCGCCTGCGTGTGACCATGCGGACTCACAATCGGCAGGTCGGCAATGCTGGCATACAACTCCCGCGCAATCCGGCGAGCATGCGGGTCGGCAGGAAAAAGACGGTCAGGATGAATCAAAGACAAGCTTCAGCTCCCTGTTCTGTTTCGGCGGATGCTCTGGTGAGCGAACTGGAACGCAGTGGTCTGACCACAGCAATATATCTGAAAGATTTCACGCTTGGATACCCGCAATGTGTTTTCCGGGTGATGTCGCTGAACGCAAACAGCCCGGATGATTGCCATCCGGGCTGTACTTTATGTGCTGCGGTAGCCGCCCCGCTACTGCTGTTGTTGCTGCGCCTGCTGCAATTGCAGCAGCGGTTCGGCCGGGGGCGGGGGCGGCGCCTGCGCCTTTTCAACGAGCATCGACCAGTCCTCGGGGATCGGCATCTCCTGGTCGAGCGCGGGAGGCTGTTCGGAAGCCGTCACCTGCACTGCGACGAACAGATCGCTCGAGGTACGCCCCCGGAATACGCCTTTTGTCGGCGGCACATCGGCGTAGTCGCGCCCGAGCGCGGTCCGGATATGGCGATCGCCTGCGACCAGCGCGTTCGTGGGATCGAAGCCGACCCAGCCGAGATGCGGCAGCAGCGCCTCCACCCACGCATGGGTTGCGTCCGATACCGAGCGGTCGCGATGATTCTTGCCATGGTAAAGATATCCGCTGACATAACGGCACGGGATACCAAGCTTACGCACCAGCGTGATCATGATGTGCGCAAAGTCCTGGCAGACACCCTGGCGTGAGGCCAGGGCTTCGTCGATCGGCGAGTCCACCCGAGTGGTGCGCTGCGCATAGCTGAAAGCATCGTAGAGGCGGTCATTCAGCTCGCGCAGAAGCATCATGGGATCGTCGCGCCTGCGCACCTCCATCTCCTTCGCAAGCTGGTCCAGCAGCGGCGTGGGGCAGGCGAACTCACTCGGCAGCAGCATCTCCCAGTAATCTCCCTCGGAGACCATAGCATCGAGCTCCCCCCAGGCATCGGGTGCGAGAAAGCGCGGAATATCGGCCAATGGCTGGTACTCGACGAGCGATTCGGCCACGATCACCAACTGCCCGTGCTGGCCCGGGATGTCGAAGTGATGGATGTTGTTGCTCAGGTGGTCGCGGTAGGAGAAGACGCGGCAGCGCGGACTCACCGAGAGAGAAAACGTCAGGCAGCGTTGATTGCTATCCGAGCGCGGGTGCATGCGCACCTCCATCACGCTCTCGCTCACTGCGTTGCTGTAGACAAACTTTGTCAGGTGACGGATGGAATAGAACAGCATGACAGTGTCCTCTTAGACGGCCAGCGCGGTCTGCACTGAGTACTGGATATAGACCTCGTAGACGAGGTTGTGCACCTGACGACACTCGTCCACAATGCGCCGCATATAGCGGCCAGGATCATGCTCGAGGATTTCGGCGATCTGCGCATACTCCAGCGAAGACTTGAGCTTCCCGGAGACGCGCATCAACTCCGTTGCGTGCAGGCCGCGGCCTTCCCTGCCGATCGCTTCGAGAGAGCGATTGAGCCGGTCGATGGAATAGCGGATGGAGTGAGGAAACTCGGGATCGAGCAGCAGGAACTCGATGATCTGTTCATAGGTAAGGTCGGCGGTATAGACCTTACAGTAGGCTTCGAACGCCGTACACGTGCGCAGCAGACCGATCCACTCGAGATACTCATAGGCGTCGACGGTTTCGTCGGTTTTAGAGAAGACATCGCGGTGATAGATATCGAGCAGTTTGGCCGTCGCCGAGGCGCGTTCGAGAAACCGCCCGACCTGCAGGAACTGCCAGCCTTCGCCATGGCTCAATGTGGTGTCTGTTACGCCTTGGAAGAGATGTACACCGTCGATGAGCGCAGGCAGGAACTCGGCCAGCTGCGTTTCGGAAGGCGACGGCGGCTTGAGCCGTGCAATCTCATGAAAGAGCTGATTGACGCGCTGCCACTGCTCGCTGCTGATCTCTTCGCGAATCTGCCGCGCGTTCTCTCGCGCTGCGAAGACGCAGGCCATCACCGAGCCGGGCAGCGTGCCGTCGAAGCACAATTTGTAAACCAGTGAGTACGCGTCCGTGCCAGTCTCGATACCCGGCGGCATGCCGAGCGCAGCCAGCACGCGCTGCCAGCGTCGCTCCGCACTCACCTGCGACTTGTCGAGCAGCAGGCCGAGGTTGATGTCGACCATGCGCGCCGTATGCTCGGCGCGCTCCAGGTATCGACTGGTCCAGTAAAGGCTGTCTGCCACACGAGAAAGCAATTGTCACTCCTGCTGTTACGGATGCGTGCCGCGCCGGTTCAACGCAGCGCTTAGCTGAGAACCCAGGTATCCTTGCTGCCGCCGCCCTGCGAGGAATTCACCACGAGCGATCCCTTGCGTAGGGCTACGCGCGTCAATCCGCCGGGAACGATGGTGACCTTGTCGCCATAAAGGATGTAGGGGCGGAGATCGACGTGTCGAGGCTCGATGCTGCCGTCTTCCAGCAGGCAGGGCGAACGCGAAAAATCGAGCGTCGGTTGGGCAATGTAGTTGCGCGGATTGGCTTCGATCCGCCGCTTGAACTCCTCGCGCTCCGCGGCCGAGCTTTGCGGGCCGATCAGCATGCCGTAGCCGCCCGACTCGCCAACGGCCTTGACCACCAGCCTATCGAGATTGTCGAGCGTATGCTGCCGCTGCGATTTCTCCGTCATCAGGTAGGTCTCAACATTGTTCAGGATCGGATCCTCACCCAGGTAATAGCGAATGATCGCCGGAACGTAGGCATAGAGTGCCTTGTCGTCGGCTACGCCGGTGCCGAAGGCATTGGCCAGCGTTACATTGCCCGCGCGGTAGGCATTGAAGAGCCCTGCAGCGCCGAGGATCGAGTCCGGACGGAAAGCCAAAGGGTCGATGAAGTCATCGTCCACGCGGCGATAGATCACATCCACGCGTTTCAAGCCTGCAGTCGTGCGCATGTAAACAATGTTGTCGTGAATGACGAGATCTCGGCCCTCCACGAGCTCGATGCCCATCTGGCGTGCCAGGTAGGTGTGCTCGAAGTAAGCCGAGTTGTATACGCCCGGCGTCAGCAGCACGATGGTCGGCTCCGGCCTGCCCTCGGGCGCAATTGAGCGCAGTGTGCTGAGCAACGCCTGCGAATAGTGTTCGATGGGACGCACACCATAGTTGCGGAAGAGCCGCGGCAGGGTGCGCTTCATGATGCGGCGATTGGTGAGCATGTAGCTCACGCCGCTAGGCACGCGGAGATTGTCCTCGAGCACCACAAACTCGCCGCTGTTCAGCCGCAGCAGATCTGTACCAGCTACGGCTACATATACATTGCGAGGCACTTGCAACCCACGCATCTGCCGGCGGAAATGCTGGCAGCTGTACACCACCTCACGCGGGATGACACCCTGCGCCAGGATCTTACCCTCGTGGTAGACGTCGTGCAGGAAGAGATTGAGGGCAGTGATGCGCTGCGTCAGCCCGCGCTCGATACGATCCCAGTCCTCACCCGTGACCAGGCGCGGAATCAGGTCATAGGGGAAGATGCGCTCTGTGCCCTCTTCACGGCCGTAGACAGTGAAGGTGATGCCCTGCATAAGAAAGGACACATCAGCGGACTGCTTGCGGCGTTTCAACTCCTCCGGCGGCAGAGACGTGAGTGTGGTGAGCAGCGCCTCGTATTGCGGGCGAATGCCGCCTTCCGGGGTGAACATCTCATCGAAGGCACCATCCAGAAAGTATTCGCGAAGCAGCGGATTCTCGAACTTACCCGTTAACAGCGTTTGGCTCATCGGCTCCTGTCAGCACCATGTGTCTTGCTTGGATGCATCTTAGGCCGTTCCCATGTGGGGATGACGCTCTACCGCGAAGACTTATTCCCGCGATAAAGAGCGCTTATGCGGCAAGAGACATCGAAGGCGCTGAAGAGGAAGGCCTGACGCAACACAGCGGAGACGCCGGGAAGGCATCTCCGCTGTGTATGGTGTCGCTGGCGCGGCACCGGTGAGATAGAAGCTACTTGCTCTTGGTCTTGCCCGAGGCATCGCTCGCCGCGTCGTGCCACTGCGGCACCGGCTGCGCGCTTTCAATCCATGCCGAGTCGATCAGGTCACGCAGCATGCTTGCGCCTGCCGCGAGCCGCTCCTCGGCAAACTGCTTCGCCTCGGGTGTGCCCGCGCCGTCAAAGCCATGGACCTTGTCGAGCTGATAGGTCTTCTCGATGAACGTACCGGTGTGGTGCAGGTAGTCGAGGTACTCATCCCACTCGTCGGTCACCGGATGCACGGGCGTCATCAGCGGCTTTACGTCCTCCGGCTTGATGTTCGCACCCACAAAGACACCTTCGAACTGCCAGTGGATCTTGTGATCCGTGGTGTAGCCGTTCGGGTTTTCCTTCTCCACCCAGCCGTTGTAGTCCCGGGTCACGTGTAGCGGCTGCGAACCGTCACCCACATAATGGCCCAGCCAGCCGACATAGAAGAGAATCGCCGCCTCGATGGGCTTCGTGTCCTCGTGCTTCGCGCTCGCCTCGCGGTAGGCGCGCATCGCGGCTTTCAGGCGTTCCCACACTTCATTGGTGATGTAAGGCTGGAAGCCGACCTTCTCCGGTTCGAGCTCCTTCGCCATATCCGGATGCGTAATCTCGGCAGCCGTCAGCGCGGCAATGTAGTCATAGCGCCGCTTCGGCAGCTTGCCGATCACCTCGGCGTACTCCATATCAATAAAATGGTCCGGCGCCTGCGCGGCATTCAGCTCCGACTCGGCCAGCGAGCGCCAGCGGTCGGGCTCAGGGCCGAGGTATTCGATCTCGTTGATCGCCTCCGGCGTCTTCAGGAAGGCCGGAACGTCGTCGGGCAGGCTCTCGGCGGCCAGCCGGTTGATCATCTTATGTCCGGCATCGCCCCAGCCGAAGGAAAGCGGCACAGCCGTGATGGGAAGAAGAGCAAGCGTGGCCACACGGAGCAAACGCGAACGAAGGCGGACGGAAGCGAAGCGGTTCATGCGGCGAGTATAACTGTCCCCACATTCACGGCAGATGAAGCGCTCACGCGGTATCACCGGTGCCGCCATTTCCCCGGTCTGTCCAGCCCTGCGCCGGACGCCACGCGCCTTACGCGAAATTCATCAAAATCCCTTAGATTCGCGGGCAAAGGTTGATATTCTGGAGTGGCTATGCCTACGAAACAGGAACTCCTCACTGACCCCATCCAGCACATCGACATCAAGCAGCACAACGTCGTTGCCCTCGTCGACGCCATGGAACACATGGCCTTCAGCTCGCGTGACCTCAACCGCGCTGCTTCGATCTACGAGCGCATGCTGCGCGATAAGGAATGCGGCGTCATCCTCTGCCTCGCCGGATCGCTGATCTCCGCCGGCCTGAAGCAGATCTTCATCGATCTGATCCGTAACAACATGGTGGATGCCATCGTCTCGACCGGCGCCAACATTGTCGACCAGGACTTCTTCGAAGCCCTCGGCTTCAAGCACTGGATCGCCAGCGACCTGCTCAAGCAGGGCACCGAAGACGGCGTGCTCCGCGAGCTGATGATCGACCGTATCTATGACACGCTCATCGACGAAGAAGAGCTGCGCATCTGCGATGACACGACCCTGAAGATCGCCGATTCGCTCGATCCGCGCCCCTACAGCTCGCGCGAGTTCATCCGCGCCATGGGCGCCTACCTCGAGAAGGAAGGCAAGACCCCGGAAAAGGGCGGCGTCGACTCCATCGTTTACGCGGCCTACCAGTATGACGTGCCGATCTTCTGCCCGGCCTTCAGCGACTGCTCGGCCGGCTTCGGCCTGGTCGCCCACCAGCACGCCCGCGGCGACAAGCCCAAGGTTTCGCTGGATTCGGCCAAGGACTTCTACGAAATCACCCAGCTGAAGATCGCGAACCCGACCACCGGCCTGCTGATGATCGGCGGCGGCGTGCCGAAGAACTTCGCGCAGGACATCGTCGTAGCCGCCGACATCCTCGGCCAGGATGCCCCGATGCACAAGTACGCCATCCAGATCACGGTGGCGGACGTCCGCGACGGTGCTCTCTCCTCGAGCACCCTCAAGGAAGCCAGCTCGTGGGGCAAGGTCGACACCACCTTCGAGCAGATGGTCTATAGCGAAGCCACGCTGGCCCTGCCGCTGGTTACGGGCTACGCTTACCACAAGAATGCGCACGCCGAGCGTCCGACCCGCCGCTGGGCGCGCCTGCTCGAGCCCGTCAACGCCTAGCTCCTGCAGCAAATTTGCAGTCGAAACCGCCCGCCAAACCGGCGGGCGGTTTCTTTTGTAACCTCAATTCCTCAAACCAGGGACTGTGACCACTAAAAACTGCTGGCATACCCAAAAATATGCGGCTTTTGGCCTCGCGAACCGTCTTCAACGAGGAGTAATATCTGCGTTTTGGAAATGCCTCTGGGCAGGTCCAGCACCTTCCCCCTTCGGAGTTCGCCGTGTGGCTCGCCGTTGAAGTTCTCGCTGTGCTGTACGTGGTTACTTTTGCCTGGTTCTGGTCGCTCTGTCGCTCCTCGGCGCGACGCGGCGCAACCCTCTCAGCAAATCCTCATACCTCTGCCAAGCTGATTCCCTTTGAGCGCGGCGTGCAGTCGCAGCTTCGCCGCCGTTCTCGCGCTTAGAGCCTGTTCAGGACTTTCGTCGCGGCGCTCTTGTCGGCAAGACCGCACCCTCTGGGGTGAGGTCGATTCACATCCCCATCTTTTTGGCCGAAAAGTGACGTAGAAGGCTACTGAAGTAGTGGATCAGATACAGGAATTGCTATCGCAATTTCTGCTGACACCTTACAATTACTTCGGTAATCTGGGTAAAGCATTACTTGCCTGCGCAACCGCTCATGGCCGAATTCCGCGTCAGTCGACTTCACGTTCCTCTCTTCGCCGTGGCTCTCCTGCTGTCGCTCGGCGGCGCCTTCCTGCTTCTTAGCGCGGATTTTTCCCAGTCCACCCGGAGCCCTGAGCTCTCCCGGCTTCTTCTCGCATGGAGCCTTGCGCAGCTTCTTTTTGTCGCCGCGGCATTGGCCAGCTTCCGCGCCGCCCGCCATCAGCGCGACTCCGAGGGACAGCTGCAGCAGATCACCCACCTGCAGCAAAGCATTCTCGACTCTGCCGGTCCCATGATCATGGCGACCGATCTGAACGGCATGATCCTGATCTTCAATCCGGCAGCAGAGCGCATGCTGGGTTACACGGAAGCCGAGGCCCGGGACCGGCTGAGCGTGGAAGAGCTGTTTCTGGATGGCGAGCTGGAGCGGGTCGGCCGCCGCATTGCCTCGCGTCCCCTGCTTCCGGCGCTGCAGCGTGCAGGCACGGCCCAGGTGCCGGAATCGCTGATGGCCCGCTTTATCCATTACGTATCCGGATCGCCAGCCAGCCGTGTGCGCGGCATCGAGATGCAGTACCGGCGCAAGGATGGCAGCACCTTCCCCGCCATGGTGTATCTCGGTGCCGTCCGCAGCGCCTCGGACGAGGTGACGGGGCTGGTCAGCGTGTCCATGGATCTCTCCTCGACCAAACGCGCCGAGCAGGCGCTGCGCGAGAGTGAGGACCGTTATCGCGACCTCTTCGATAACTCGCAGGAGATGATCGCGACGCTTAGCCCGCGCGGCCGCTATCTTTATGTGAACCCGGCATGGCAGGTGCTGTTCGGCATCAACTCCGAGGGCTTCCAGAGTTTCATCAGCTTCGAATCGCCGTTTCCTGTGATCGCGCAGGCCGATGCAGCGGCTCTGTTCCGTCGCGCGCTCAAGGGAGAGAATGTCGAAGGCGAATTGCTGAAACTGCAGGACACCGAAGGCCGGCCGGTCGAGGTCTCCGCCAGCCTCAGCTGCCGCTACAGTGACGGACGGCCGGTCGCCGTACGCTGTATCTTCCGCGATGTGACGCAGCAGAACCTGCGCGAGCGCCGCCTGCGGATGCAGCTGCAGGTGAACCAGATGATCGGCGAGTCGACCACCGCCGAAGAGGCCTTCCCCAAGGTGCTCGGCGCGCTGTGCGCCAGCCTCTCCTGCGATCTCGCCAACCTATGGGTGGTAGACGAGAGCAGCGATCTCATCCGCTTCCAGTTCGGATGGTCGACACCTGGCCACATCTACGACGAATTTCAGCGCGAGACCCGCTTCCGCGTCTTCAGCCGCGGACAGGGGCTGCCGGGAATCGTCTGGAACTCCGGCATACCGCGCTGGATTGAAGAGCTTCGCGACGAGCGTGTCTTCGAGCGGCGCTTCGCGGCGCGTCTCGAAGGCCTGCAAACGGGCTGGGCCGTTCCTGTCCGTGCCGTAAACCAGGTCATTGCCGTGGTCGAATTCTTCAGCCGCCAAAGGCAGCGTGAAGATGCGGAGACCATGGCCTCGGTCGAGACCGTCTGCGCTTCGTTGGGCCAATTCATGGCCCGCTCCTCGCAGGAAAAGCGCGTGCAGGAGCTCAACCGTCAGAAGGAGTTCATCCTGAACTCGGTCGCTGACGGCATCTTCGGCATCAACCCCGAGAGCGGCGTCGACTTCGCCAATCCAGCAGCAGCGCTGATGCTTTCGGCGACGGCCGAGGGCCTGAACGGGCAGCCGATCCACGCGCTGCTGCACCACGACGGCAGCTGCAACCGCTCCTGCACATTGCAGCGCGCTTTGCAGCTGCACGAGGCGACCAGTGGCCAGGACGTTTTCTATCGCGGCGACGGCTCGACCTTTCCAGTGGAGTTTGCGATCACGCCGATGCTCGAGCGCGGTGTCGTGGTCGGCAGCGTGCTCAGCTTCCGGGATATCAGCCAGCGCTATGCGCTCGACCGCATGAAGGATGAGTTCATCTCCACGGTGAGCCATGAGCTGCGCACCCCGCTTACCTCGATCCGCGGCGCACTGGGTCTACTCTCGCAGGGACTGCTCGGCGAAATCGACGTCAAGGCAGCAAACCTGCTGCGCATCGCCGTCTCGAACTCCGATCGGCTCGTCCGCCTCATCAACGACATTCTCGATCTCGAACGCCTGCAGTCCGGCCGCGCGCCCCTGGCGCTGCGTGCCTGCCCCGTACATGAATTGGCCCGGCAGATCGCCGACTCCATGCAGCCGATGGCCGACAATGCGGGCGTCACTCTCAGCGTGGAGGCGGAGCCGGTCTCGATCGAAGCGGATCCGGATCGCCTCAACCAGGTTCTGACGAACCTGTTAAGCAATGCCATCAAGTTCTCCCCCCAGGACTCGAATGTTCGCGTCGTGGTGGCTCCCGCTCCTGAGGGCCTCGCCATCGATGTCATCGATGAAGGCCGCGGCATCCCCGCGGATAAGCTCGAGAGCATCTTCGACCGCTTCCACCAGGTCGACGCGTCGGATTCACGTCAGAAGGGCGGCACTGGGCTGGGACTCGCGATCTGCCGCACGATCATCGAACAGCACGGCGGCCGTATCTGGGCCGAGCAGAACAGCGGTTCGGGCTCGACCTTCCATATCCTGCTGCCTGACCGCGAGGCGCAGCTTGTTCCAGCGAGCGTGATGCTGGCTCCGCCCGAGGCCGAAACGTTGCTGGTCTGCGAGCCCGATAGCCACGTGCGTCGCGCCATTGTCGAGCCACTGCGGAGACACAATTACCGCATACTCGAAGCCGAAAATCGCGAGCAGGCGATGCAGCTTGCCCATCGCTTCCCTCCCTCGGCCATCTTGCTCGGCCTTTCGCACAAGCCGCGCAACGGCTTCGAGACGATGGAGGCGATCAAGGCCGATCCGCAGACCATGTCCGTGCCGATTGTCGTGCTAAGCGTGCTGACGCCTGCGGAAAAGCCGCTGGCCGCGCGCTCCGCGGACTCATGGCTGCAAACGCCTGTCGATGAACTGGCACTGCTCTCAGAACTCGGACGCGTGCTCAAGGGCGGACAGGATAACGCGGCCGTGCTGCTGGTCGAAGACGATGAAGATCTGGCGAAGGTGATTACCACCACGTTCGAACGTGCCGGATTCAGCATCCGCCATGCGGCACTCCTGAGCCAAGCGGTGCATCTTTGCGAGCAGTCCGCGCCCGATCTCATCATCCTCGACCTCGCATTGCCCGATGGCCATGGGCTGGAACTCGTGCGCTGGCTGAAGACCCATGCCTTGCTGCGTCAGCTTCCGCTGGTGGTATATTCAGCGCGGGAAGTACCCGCCCCGGAGCAGGAAGAACTGCGGCTGGGACGCACCGAATTCCTCACCAAGGCCAAGGTGCAGCCACAGGAAGTCGAAGCCCTGGTGGTCACCATGCTGCGCGATAACGGTCATGATGCCGGAGATACCGCACAGCACTCTTCCGATGAAGCAGCAGGTACCGTAGAGAGATGAGCACCACGCCGAAACGCATTCTCATCATCGATGACGACGACGATATCCGCGAGGTAGCGGGCCTTACCCTTGAAATGATCGGCGGCTGGACCGTTCTTACCGCCAACTCCGGAGCCAGCGGCATCGAGCGGGCGCGCGCGGAAACGCCAGACGCTATCCTGCTCGATGTGATGATGCCGGGGATGGACGGACCGACAACCTTCCAGGAGATGCAGAAGATTCCGGAGATTGCGCACATCCCGGTGATCCTGCTCACAGCGAAGGTACAGGGCGCGGATCAGAAGCGCTTCGCATCGCTTGGAGTCGCAGCGATCCTGTTCAAACCTTTCGATCCGATGACGCTCACGCACCAGATCTCGGACGCTCTTGGATGGGCGAACTGATCGCGTGAGCGTCCTCACAGGTGAATAACTTCCATGAGCGAGTCCTCCCCCGAACTTTCGGCAGAACAGAAGATACAGCAGGCATTGCGCGGTATCTGGATTAGCAGCCGCGCCACTTTGGAAGAACGCATCTCTGTGCTCGCTCAGGCGCAACAGGCGCTTGCAGCCGGTGCTCTTTCTCCAGAGTTGCAGAAGCTGGCAGAGTCCGCCGCGCACAAGCTCGCCGGGGTGCTGGGAACCTTCGGCCTGCCACAGGGCAGTGCGCTCGCGACGAAGCTGGAGCGCGCTTTTGCTGCCGATGACGAAGCGCGCATGGAATCAGGTGAGATCCAGCAATGGCTCGCTGCACTGAAAGAAGAGATGGCTGCGCAGGATCGCCGCTACGCCTGAGCTGAACCGAATACTTTTCAGCCCCACGTTCGGGTGTTTGCTGACGGCATGCTGCAAGGGCATGTGCTACGCTCAGGTCATGCATTCCGCGTCCATGCATCGCTGTTGTTGTCGTCTTTCAGCTTGTCGCTGATCGACTGACCCGGCGTCGCTCTCTTCGCGCATCGCACTTCCCCTCATTTATCCGGAGCGTTCAGGCCCTGCGCAGTAGCGATATTGCAGGGCACCGCTGTATTCCGCCTTTGCTTCAGCCATCCGGCGAAACAGGTGTGAGGACAGCGGAGCTCCATCTCAGAAAGGATCGCTCCATGGACATGGCTTCGGCCCTCGCTTCCCTATCCAGGCTTCAGCACCCCTTTTCCCGGCAGCGTTCAGGGTGGTTGCTCGCCGGCACACTGGCACTCGGCGCTATTCCGGCTCTGGCACAGTCCACATCCGGCGTTGACGGTGTCTGGTCCGGAACCGCGCAGTCGAATGGCCAACAAGTGCCCCTGAAGCTCGAAATCCATGGCGAAGGCGATCATCTGCAGGCTGCGCTGCTCAATGGCAAGCAGCGCTCGGCTTCCTCAAGCGGCAGCTACACCGATGGCCACCTGGCGCTCCAGTTCGACTATTACGCGAATAGCATCGATGCCAGTCTGAAAGACGGCACACTTACCGGTACATTTTCCTCGCGCGGGCGCAGCATCCCCTTCACTGCGCAAAGAAACACGAAAGCCGAGCCTTCGTCACCCAACCCGGTCAACATCGGCGGCGATTGGGAGGTTGAGGTCAAGAGCAGCAAGAACGAATCTGCATGGACACTGCATGTGAAGCAGTCCGGACCGAATGTGGAAGCGGTGATCCAGCGCATCGACGGCGATACCGGCAGCCTGTTCGGCGAGTGGCGCAACGGGCAATATGAGGTGAGCCATTTCACCGCCGCGGGTCCGTCCTATGCTGTTCTGCGCCCGCAGGCAGACGGCACGCTGCAACTCGTCACTCCAGCGCACGGGGGCACCACGCAGACATGGACGGCGCGGCGTCCACAGCAGGCGCGCGCAGCGGGCCTGGCCTCGCCGGACGATCCGCTCCAGCACACCCGGCTGAGCAACCCCTCGCAGCCGCTCGCATTCTCCGGCAAAACTCTCGACGGCAAGACAATCTCGAACACCGATCCGGACTTTAAAGGCAAGGTTGTCATCGTGTCGATCGGCGGAAGCTGGTGCCCGAACTGCCACGACGAAGCACCCCTGCTCGAATCGCTCTATCGCAAGTATCACGATCGCGGTCTCGATATCGTCGAGCTGAGCTTCGAAGAGGAAAATCAGCTCGCCAATCCGACGCGGCTGCGCGCCATGATTCAACAACTTGGCCTTACCTATCAGGTGCTGCTCACCGGAACGCCGGATCAGCTCAATGAGAAGATCACGGGCGTAGAGCATCTCGACAGCTGGCCAACGACCTTCTTCATCGGCCGCGACGGACGCGTAAAGGCGATCCACACCGGCTTTGCCGGGCCGGCTACGGGTGACGCGCACCGCGATCTGGAAAAAGAGACAGATGCGCTGGTGAAGAAACTGCTTTCTTAGGACTAACAAACTTAAAAGCAGAAAAGCCCCTGCCGAAGGAGGGGCTTTCTTGTGTTGTGAAGCAATTTGCTGCGGGCTAAACGTGTTCCGATCAGCTCGCAGGAAACTGGTTAGAAGGTGTAGTGGAGCGACATCTGCACGATACGGGGCTGTGAGCGCGTATCGGTGATCCGTCCGAAGGTGGACGAGCTGATGCTTGCATCCGGATAGTTGTAGCTGGCGAAGTTGAACGCGTTGAAGAAGTCCGCGCGATACTCCAGGCTCTGTCCTTCCGTGATGTGGAACGCCTTGCCGGCCGAAAGGTCGACCTGCTCAAAGCCAGGCGAACGCTCGCTGCCGTTCTGGGCGGAACCGAACTCACCGGTCGCAGGCGCACCGTAAGCGCAAGTGCTGCCCGAGGCCGAGCCACCACCAGCGGTGGTGCAAGGCGTGGCCGACGGATCGGTACCGAACCACTCACCAACGCTGCGGTTGCGGATCTCCAGCTTGCGATACTGGCTGGCACGCGACGCTTTGTTGTTCACCGAGGTTTCATCCGGAGCGCTGATGGTGATCGGCAGACCGGTGTAGACCATGGCCGTACCAGTCAGCTTCCAGCCACCCACTGCTTCGTCCAGCCAGCGGTTCATGTTGCCGCCAAATTGCTTGCCACGGCCGAAGGGCAGCTCATAGACGCCCGTTGCGTTCAGGTTGTGACGCACGTCCATGCTGGACGGACCGTAATCGGCGTGACCGTTGTAAGCATCCTGCCAGTAGGCGCTGTAATTCGGACCGTTGTTACCCGAGGCGTTGGCTCCGTAGAAGCCAGGGTTGTTGCTCATCGCCTTCGAGTAGGTGTAGTTCACGGTGTATTCCACGCCGTTGTGCTGGCGATGGCGAACCTGCACCTGCATGCCGTTGTAGTTCATCATCGAGTTCGACTGCGTCTCGACGATGCTGCCGGTCTGACCAACGAGGTTGTAGTAAGGAGCCGTCGCATCAGCCGAAGTCAGCTGGTTGGCAGCGCGAGCATCGACCAGGTGCTGACCGGTCTGGCCAACGTAGCCCACCGAGACCGAGGTCTGGTTGCTGAGCTGGTATTCCGCCGAGAGCGTGAACTCCTGAATGAAGGCCGGACGCAGGTTGCTGTCCCAGGCGCGCAGCGTGTTGCTGGTAGCGGTGCTGGTGAAGCTGCTGAGTGCATCTTCCGCGGTCAGCGGAGTGCCAGCGCTGGTGTCCGTAGCGTTCACAGCCGTATAGGTATAAGCCGGCTGATAGGGCGGGTTGAAGTTCAGACGCAGGTTAGCACCAGTGCCTTCGAGGAAGTTGGTGATGCCGTAGCCGCCACGGATGACCCAGCGGTCCTTCGGCTGGTACGCAAAGCCGATACGGGGCATGAAGTTGGTGTAGACCGGGTGATACATCGCCCGGGCGTCGCCGAAGACTTTGCCTGCCGCTGCAGTGCCAGCATAGTAGTACTGCCCGGTTGCCAGATCGACGTTCGCTTCCTTGTTGTTCACTTCGTAGATCGGCTGATCGTACTCGTAGCGAATGCCAAGGTTCAGGGTCAGGTTCGAGGTCGCCTTCCAGTCATCCTGGACGAAGTAGGCATCGCGGTACTGGCGCTGGCCGGAGCGGCCTACGTCAGACGAGACACCAGCGTAGTAGACGTCGTCCGCGAGGAAGTCCGAGACGTCGTTGCCAGTGAAGCCGCCACCGTACTCTTCGTTACCCATGATGCCGTCGTTACCCGGGTAGAAGTTGTTCTGCTGGTAGCGAACGATCTCAGTGCCAAGCTTGAGCGTGTGCTTGCCGAGCTCGACGGTGAGGTTGTCACCATACGTGAAGATGTTGTTGATCAGGCTGCTGCCCGAGCAATCCGTACCAATGCCGGTTAGGTAGCTGAGGTTATCGTCGCCGCCGGTGGAGGTCCAGCTCTGAGCGGTGAAACCGGCGCAGGGCTGATTCGAGAAGTTGATGCCGACAACAGAATTGCCATTGGTGCCGAAATCACCCGTCGAGTCTACCGGGTCGCCCTGGATCCAGCGCACGCGGGACCAGCCGGCGCGGAACTCGTTCACGATCGAAGGCGAAAAGGTGTGGACCTCGTTAAAGGCAAAGCCCTTGAACGGGTAGCTGTTGGTCGTCGGGAAGGTAATTGCGATCGGAGTCTGCGGAGTCGCGTCCGAAGCTTCACCCTGCGAATAACGGAAGGCCAGCACGTCCTTGTTGCCGTAATGCCAGTCGATTTTTACGTCGCCCTGGTCATTGCGTACGGTGTTGCGATAGCTGCCCGTGTAGTTGTCCTCACCACCCAGAGCGTCCGTTGCCGTCTTATTGGGCAGCGGATACAGCTCGGGATGAGCGAAGAGGTACTGGGCGACCGGATTGGTGATCGTCACCTGATTGTTCGCATAAGCGGTACGAACACCATTAACCCAGTGATACAGCTGCACAGGCGTCGAAGCAGTTAGCAGCGACGAAAAATCGCCTTCACGGAAGGCCTCAGGAATGACGCTCTCGGTCTCCGTACCGCCGGTGTGATAACGCGCGGCCTGGTAGTCGACGAAGAAGAAGAGCTTGTCCTTGAGGATCGGACCACCGAGGGTGCCACCGAAGTTCGATTCGGTGAAGGGCTGCTTGGCCGTACCGGAGTAATTGTTGGCCCAGCTGTTGGCATCCAGGTTGTCGTTCTCGAGGAAGCCGAAGGCGCCGCCGTGAAACTTGTTCGAACCGCTCTTGATGACGGCCAGAACGTCGCCACCGTTGACGTTGCCGTACTCGGCGCCAGCGTTCGAGGTGATGACGGTCAGGTTCTCGATCGCGTCGGGGCTCGGGTTGTAGCCGATGACGTTGTTGATGGTCTCGTTGATTTCGACACCGTCGAGCAGGTAGCTGTTGGTCTGGTTACGGTTACCGTTTACCGAGACCTGACCCTGCTGGTTGGTATCGCGCTCGATGGCATTGACGCCCGTCATGCCGGAGGGCGTAGTCGAGATCGCGCCGGGGACGAAGGCAGTAACCGACGAGAAGTTGCGGCCGTTCAGCGGCATGTTCGCAACGGTATTTGCCGTAAAGGTGCTGCCCAGAGTCGCATTGTCGGTATCGAGAATCGGCTGCAGCTGACCGCTGACCGTGACTGTCTGCGCTGCGCTGCCCGGGACCAGCTTCGCATCGATCTTGGCGATCTGGTTCACTTCGAGGGTGAAGGGCGCCGAAGTGAAGGTCTCAAAGCCGGTGTTGCCGATCGTGACAGTGTAGTGACCGATCTGCAGGAAGCGAATGTTGTAATCGCCTGCACCGTTGGAAACCGTCTTGGTCTCAACGCCGGTGTCGACGTTCTTTGCGGTCACCGTTGCATTGGGGATAATTGCGCCCGTGGAATCCGTCACCGTGCCGTTGACCGAGCCAGTGATGGTCTGTGCCATGCCGGTGCTACAAAGAGCAGCGGGAATAGCAAGCGCCCACAAGTGCTTTGTGGATCTGAACTTCATGTGTTGTTGCCTCCAACTAAAAACAGAGAATTCTCGACCGTGCAGGAAAGAAATGCGGTGAAGCCACTTCATGAATCGATTTACTTCCATGCCACTCGTGCCAGCAGTGCGTCTGCTGGTCATACAACTTTCATAAAGTATAGACAACTGGACATGAATGCAAGTCGTGTCAGCCCGTTTTACAGATGGAAGCGCCGCTCAAATTTCTTTTTTATGACCACGATAAAAAGGCTTTCGGGCGACTCCCCGGAAAACCCGTTAAGCTGCACATAGAGAATGACTTACACGCATAAATCGTTAAAAAACGACTCAAGTGCCTGAACCTGTGGCACTTGAGGATCATGATCCCGACAACTCCAAAAGACGACATTGCAGCTCCATCCGTTCAGCCGCCGGCTTGACCCTAACATATATGTCAGGGTTTAACCTTTAGGAATGCGGATCGGACAACTCTCGCAACGGACTGGCGTCAGCGTTCGAGCGATCAGGCACTATGACGCCTTCGGATTGCTGGGACCGGTGAGGGAGGCAAATCGGTATCGATCCTTTATGGATAGCGATGTGGATCGTGTGCAGCTGATCCAACTTCTGCTCGGCGTGGGCTTCAGTCTCGCGGAAATCCGCGCTCATGCACCATGCTGGCGAAATGGCACGTCTTCCGTGCTCGATCCAGTTCCGGATGCAGAGCTGCGCGCCTTTCTAACTCGCAAACTCGCACAGCTCGATCAGCATATCGAGGCTCTTGCGACTGTTCGTTCGCGCTTGCAGGAGCGGCTGGATGCCCATGTATCGAGCGAACACTCCAGCGTCGAACATGCCAATCATGACATCACGAACGCTCCCGTTTTGAAGGGAGCTGAAGGGTAAGAGATGGAACTGCAACTCCTGCGGAACGCCACCCTGCGCCTGAAGTATGCGGGCCTGAACATTCTCGTCGATCCATGCCTGGGAGCGAAGGGCTCGTCTCCTTCCATCGCCGGTGTGGCACCAAACCCTATTGTCGAGTTGCCCATCTCAGTCGAAGCTGCACTGGACGGCATAGACCTTGTGGTGATCTCCCATCTCCATCGCGACCACTTCGATCCGGCCGCAGCCGCCGCGCTACCGAAGTCTATCCCCGTATTGTGCCAATCTTCGGATGTGGAAGCTCTCGTGAAGCAGGGCTTCACTCACGTGCGCGCATTGACAGAGCGAGAGGGCATCCAAAGGATGACGATCGCCCCGACACCAGGACAGCATGGCACTGGAGAGATCCTCGCAAAGATGGGGCAGGTCATCGGCTTTACCCTGGAGGCGGCTGGCGAACCCACACTGTACTGGGCGGGGGACACGGTGCTCACGGAGGGCGTGCTGCATATCATCGACACGGTCAAGCCGGATGTGATCATTACTCACTCCGGAGGAGCAACGCTGAGCGATACGCTGCTCATCATGGATGACGCGCAGACACTTCAGATGTGCGAGCACGCGGGCGACGCGAGAGTAATCGCGGTCCATCTTGAAGCTCTTGACCACTGCACGGTTTCTCGGCATAACTTACGTGCGGCTGCAGAGCTAAAGGGCATTTCTGCAGAACGATTGCTGATTCCTGCCGATGGCGAGTTGCTCACACTGAGCGTTCCTCATTCGGAAGGCCATTCTGAATAGCTCGCCCGCCAATCGATGAAGTTCGAGGAGTGATGTGATGCGCCGGATCTCCGTCCTATCGGCTCCATCCAACTTAGGGCTCAAGCCTCCCGCTCCGGGAGTAGAGCCAGGAGTTCGCGAGCTTCCGCAGGCACTTCTGCAGCGAGACCTGCTTTCCCGGCTCTCTGCCTCCTATATAGGAGAAGTTTCTCCTCCCAGTTATGACCAAAGGCCAGATCCGTTCACGGGTGTAAGAAACGAGTTGGCGATACGAAGCTACGCTCTCGAGTTCGCCGAACGGATGGGCAGTCTCCTGGACAGCGCATCGTTTCCGCTGATCCTGGGCGGCGATTGCAGCATTCTTCTGGGATCCTCCCTCTGTCTGAAGCGAAGAGGGCGCTTCGGCCTGCTATTTATGGATGGCCATACCGACCTGTTGACGCCGGAAACATCGGAGAGCGGCGGGGTTGCCGGTATGGACCTTGCCATCGTCACTGGCACAGGAACGGATGCCCTCACTTCCATCGACGGACTGAAACCATATGTGCGAGCCGACGACGTTGTTGTATTTGGTTTTCGCTGGCCGCAGCAGCAGGATCCATCGCCGGCACACCCGAAACCTCCGATGCTTTCCCTCCCACTGGAAGCCATTCGAAGGCGCGGAATACGTGCCGCGACAGAGCAAGCACTGGAGTATTTTGGAGGCCGCGATTTTTGGCTTCATCTCGATGTGGACGTGCTCGACCCACGCTGGATGTCCGCGGTCGATAGCCCCGACCCTGGTGGCATGAGTCCTGAAGAGCTCACGGCAGTACTGAAGATCGTTCTCGCCAGCAAGCAATGCATAGGGATGGAGCTGACAATTTACGATCCCACGCTGGATTGCTCCGGAGCAGGTGCGGAACTATTAGTGGACTTACTCGATGCGGGCTTTATGTCCTCCGGCTCATAACAGCGCCATCTGAACACAACGTTACTGAGCAGGCTTTTGAAGTAAGTCCATCGCCATGGTCCAGAATGCTTCCATGACTGGAGAGAACCACTTATCCCTGTGCCGGACCAGCTGTGTATAGACGTAGACCGGTTTCCTTGGCCAGGGCAGTGCGACCAACGAACCCTCCTGCAATTCTGCAGAGACGACGAGTTCCGGCAATACAGCGATACCCATGCGCGCAATCGCGCACTGCTTCAGGGCTTCGACACTGGAGAATTCCAGTTGCCTGGTAACGCGGCCCCCGTCCTGTGCCAGTGTTCGCTCGAACAGCGCACGATAGCTGCAGGAGCGATCCGTCAACAGGATCTGCTGATTTGCAAGTTCGATGGCCGTAACCTCTTTTCGCTTCGCCAGAGGATGCTCCGCCGCTACCAGAGCGAGCATGCGTTCCTGCCGCAGTTTTTGTACAAGCAGCTGCGGTAGCTCAATCGGCTCATCGATAGAGACCGCCAGGTCCACCCCCGGCTCCAGGGCTGATGAGGTAGCACAGGAAACTTCCGCATGCAGTGTCAGGCGCACGCCCGGGTAAGTTGTCTGAAAGACACGCAGCAATTCGGGCATGCGATAGGTAAGCAGACTTTCCGCTGCACCAACGACGAGCGGACCAACGATCTGCCCATTCTTCTGCACGGAAAGCCGCGCCTGTTCGGCGGCACTGATCAGTTTCTCGGCGTGCACCAGAAACTGGCGGCCGGCATCTGTTAACTCAACCTGTCTTCCCAGCCGATTGAATAAAGGCAAACCAAGATCGCCCTCTAAAGCCTGAACCTGGGCGGTGATGCTCGACTGCGCATAGTGCAGCTGACTCGCAGCCCTGGTAAAGCTTCGCGAGCGGGCCACTTCTACGAACGTTCTCACTTGCCGCAGATCAAGCAGGTTTTCCATCGGAATTTTCGATGGAAGCCATCATATCAATTCATTGGACGCGATGACTAGAGCGGGTCAACCTTATGGAATGAAACCGCGCTATCTCTCCCAGCTACTGGCACTCTCCGCGGTATGGGGAGTTTCATTTCTGATGATCCGAATTGCCGACCTTTCCTTCCCTCCTGTCTGGGTGGGCCTTCTGCGTTGTGCAACGGGCGCGTTGTTTCTATGGATTGTGCTGATTGCCGGCCGTCACACGTTGCCTCCCAGGAAGCTGTTCGTCTGGCTGTTCCTCGTGGCCCTCACGAACAATGCTCTTCCCTTCAGCTTTTTTGCCTGGGGAGAACGGGTTGTTCCCAGCAGCACAGCTGCAGTCATCAATGGCACTACCCCGATATGGGCACTGCTGCTTTCGCTTGCCGTGACTCGAAAGCGCGCCTCACTCCAGACGGTTCTGGGCGTCGTTCTCGGCTTTGCAGGCGTAGCCCTCGTGGTCATGTCACAGACAGGAGCGACGGGCAGTTCCACATTCCACAACCAGGAACTGTTCGGAGCCCTGGTGATCGCGCTTGGAGCGCTCGGATATGCGATCGCAACCGTGATCGCTAAGACAAAATTGAAGGGACTCGATCCAATCGGCCTCGCAACGACGCAGCTTTCGCTCGCCGGCATCACCCTGATTCCTGCTGCGTTCGCCGGACCGCATCCGGGTCACATCCATCTTTCGTCAGTGCTCGCAATCCTGACGCTCGGTGTGGCGGGCAGTGGGATCGCATACCTGCTTTACTACAAGCTGCTTGCGCACGCTTCCGCCACACAGGTAGCGGCCGTCACGTACCTGCTTCCTCTCTGGGGATTGTTGTGGGGGGCCATCGCTCATGAGCCATTATCGATAGCTGAGTTTGCCGGCGCGGGAGTCGTCGTTTTAGGACTCGCGCTTATCCATCGTCCGAGCCCGTTGCCGCGCGTCACTCCGCAGACGTGTGTGGATCGAGCATGAATACACTGCCAGTCGCTGAAGCCCTATTGCCGGTTACAAAGTCCAGCCGCAGCTACAGGATCGAGTCCCTCGACACACTTCGCGGTTTGCTGATGCTGCTCATGGCGATCGACCACACCCGCGACTACTTTTCGAGCGCGGCTATCGATCCTGCCGATCCGGTTCACTCGTGGCCAGCGCTCTTCTTCACGCGGTGGATCACGCACCTCTGCGCGCCCGGCTTTATTCTGCTCGCAGGCGCCAGCGTCTATCTTCAGCGCAAGCGCAAGAGCGCTGCCGCAGTCACTAAGACTCTGGTCCTTCGCGGGCTCTGGCTCATCCTTCTGGAGATTACAGTTGTCAGCTTTGGATGGTCTTTCGGTTTCGGCCTGCCGATTCTTCAGGTCATCTGGGTTATCGGCATCAGCATGATCGCACTGGCCGGCCTGCAGTGGTTGCCGCTGCCCGCGTTGGCACTATTCGCCATCGCTGTCATTTTCGGCCATGACCTCATGGATGGCGTGCATGCGTCGAGCCTGGGAGCGTGGAGGGATACATGGCTCGTTCTTCATGAGCGCGGTGTGTTGACCTTCCATCGGTCCCCGTTTGCGATCTTTGGATATCCCGTCATTCCCTGGGTCGGCGTGATGGCACTGGGATACTGCTTTGGCGCAGTCATTGACAGGTCTCCACAGCTCCGGCAGCGTCTCTCCTTCGGGATCGGCGCGGTAAGCTTCGTAACCTTTCTCATCCTCCGTGACCTCCACGGTTACGGAGATCCAGGTCCGCGCTTTCCGCATCTGGCGACGACGAGCCATCGGCTCATGGCCTTGTTGTCAGTACAGAAGTATCCGCCGTCCCTGCACTATCTGCTAGCGACACTCGGAATCGTATGGATGCTCTTTGCTTTTTTCGACAGAGTGTCAGCACGAAGCAGGGTCCCGAGAGTGCGTAGGTTTCTCGACGTCTACGGGCGAGTCCCGTTCTTCTTCTACGTGCTTCACATCTATGTCATTCACGGACTGGCCTTGCTGATAGCCCTGGCAATTACACCCGACTGGCGATACTGGATTACGCCCGATGTGGTTTTCACCAGCCATTTCAACGGCTGGGGTTTCGGACTCCCGACCGTATACCTGATCTGGCTCGCTGTCGTCCTGGCACTGTATCCGCTGTGCAGTTGGTTCAGCAGCTACAAGGACCGAAACCGCAGCTGGTGGCTGAGCTATCTCTAAAGGTGCTCAGAAGAGCGGTTCTCTTCTCAACCAGTGAGCCGGCCGACTTCACGCCATGCGCAGGAGCGCGAAATCGGGCGGCCATTAGAGAGATGAGTGCGCTGTTCGAAGACCACGATGGCAATACGACTGCCAGTCGTCCGTCCAGCCTATGACCTTACTGTCCTATATTGCTCGACAGCTTTAGAGAGCCGGGAGCGAACGTGCTTATGCGACGGTTCATCCGCAAGGTTGTGAACCTCGAGCGTGTCTTTGTGCGTGTCAAAGAGCAGCGCGCCATTTTCTCCGGAAGCACCGTACTCGACGTAGCGCCATCTTTCGTCGCGAACCATCAGGCCATGTATGCTTTTGCCGTCCTCACTCCACAGGCTGAACGCCGGCTTGTCCCACGAAGCGTGTGGACTCTGGATCAGAGGAACGAGGCTTGAGCCCTGAATACCTTCCGGCTTCGGCAGGCCACAAAGTTCCACGAGCGTCGGGTAGATATCAAGGGACTGCACGATGCGAAGCGAGGCATGACCATTACCTTTTGCACGCGGATCATAGATGATCAGCGGCACGCGCGTTCCCATCTCAAACAAGGAACCGGCCTTGGACCACTTACCCTTTTCGCCGAGTTGATAGCCGTGGTCTGCAACAAATACGACAATCGTATTCTGCCGTAGGTTTAACGCATCCAGTTCCGCGAGAACGCGTCCGATATTCCAATCCACCCACGAGATAGAAGCGAGATATGCACGAATCACCTCTCGCGCCTCTACTTCGCTCGCGCCGCGTCCGATAAATAGGTCGGCATTGCGCATGCGGATCGAAGCCCGGGGAAACCCCGGTGGCACGCTGGGCCACGGCGCGAAGTCTTCAGTCAGCGATATCGAGTCGGCATCATACTTATGGAAGAAGAGCTCAGGTGCAGTTGGCGGACTATGAGGTTTTGAGAAGCCGCATCCGATAAAGAAGGGTTGGTCGCGATACGTGCGCAGGTACTGGATAGCTGTCTCTGCGACCTGGTTTTCGGGGTGTCCTTCACCATACCCATCCAGCACCAGGATGCGATCCGAGTTCGCCGCCTGCTGATTGTCGAGCGGCAAGGTGCCGAGCACATCCGGCGGTTGCGGCGGTACTGGCCCCCTGGGAACAGTCTTCACGTGACCAAGATTGTTTGGCAGACTTTCAATCGTATGATTGCCACCGCCCACGGTCCACGCCTGCTGATCGTCGATCCCGCCGTGAAAGATTTTCCCAGTGCGCGCAGTGACGTAGCCGTGCTGGCGGAAGAGTTGCGGAAGGCTGGTCAATTCCGGATGAACCGCACGGAAGTCCGTGCGATTGCCGAGAACCTCTGTATCGAGCGGCGTTCTTCCGGTGAGCAGCGACGCGCGAGAGGGATTGCAAAGCGGAAACTGGCAATAGTTACGGTCGAAACGCACTCCCTGGCTCGCCAGCTTATCCAGATTCGGCGTGAGCGCGCCGAAGCGGCTGTTATAACAACCAAGCTCCACGCGCATGTCGTCCGACATAAAAAAAAGAACATTCGGAGGCCGGGAAGCGGGCTTGTCCGATTGCGCCAGCGAGGCTTTGCTCACAACCCCCGCCAGTGCCGCCGCAGTTGCCTTTTTGATGAAATCACGACGTGGTGTGTGTGGACTAGGCATGGGATTCTCTCCGGAAGTTAGCCTTGGTGATCGGCACGAAGTTGATAGATACGCAGATGACTGATCGCGATGTGGCTCTTCGTCGTACGGATCGCAAACCACCCTTCTGTGTATGGATGATCGTCTTCAAGTGAGAAGATGCGCTGCGCATCCCTATAAAAAGCAACGTTATTGCCATCAGCGACGAGACGGATTGTCTGCGTATGATTCGGCTGAATCAGGAACTCCTTTGAAGACAGATCATTCTGTGGCAGCAGCGGGCGCTCCACTAGGCTGGCTATGTAGCGGCGGAAGCGGGTAGTAGTATTGCCGTTTCCGCCCAGGCCCACATAGTACGTAAGGAGCGAATTGTATTCTGCAAATGCACCGTGACGATCGCCGGCAAAAATATCATCCGGGTGCTTTGGATCTGTCGCCATCCAGAAGCAGTTGAGATCACTTACGCGATCGTTCGCTCCACCCTCCGCTATGACCTTTGCCTGATACTCAATCAGCAGAGGGCCCTTTAGCTTTGTGCGAAACCATAACGTGGCTCCGGCCGGCACGTCGATATCGAGCACGCCGTCTTTGGCTATAACGCTACCCGGCTTCTCCGTTTCGAGCTTCCACTGATCCAGGCCGTGATGAAAGTCGTCCTTATAAAGCAGCTTGCCGTGACGCGGCGGAGCGGCCGGTGCCGCTTGCCCCGCTGAGATGAGTGGAACGGCGGCGATGACAGCTGATGCACCTATCCTGAGCCCTAAAGCTCTCCAGCTCTTCATTTTTGGATCTCCAGCCGGATAGCGTCATACATCACCTGGCCGGGTGCTCCGTTGGCTGGCACCACTGCGCTGGATGGATCGGGTACGAAATCTCTGAAAGGCCTTGCATCGGCATGGCGAAAGCCGAGTGTGTTCTGTCCATCTTTCAGCAGAGATTCCGGGAACGTGATCACCCGCAGGTTATAAGGCGAGTCCTGCACACCTCCGCGATAGCCTGCGGTGCCTGTCTTGGGCAGATGAATCTGCGCGACCTCTGTTCCATTGACGCTCACGCGCAGATCCGTCTCTTTGCCATGAGCGGGCTGTGAAGATGCAAACCCGACAGTCAGCGTGGCCTGCCCTCCGCCGGAGGGATGCGCATCGAAGGAAAGCTTCCACTCCGGATCCTTGTTGTAGAGAGTCCACTGGGCGTAGTTCCAATCCTGGCTCGGACTGCTCTTGCCGACGGTGAAGTGGACATCATCTGGGAATTGCTTCGCGTAGCGGAGATACATCTGGTAGCCGCGCGCATCATCTCCATTGCGGAATTCACCGGCAGAACGATCGAATGTGCCTAACTGGAAAACGCGCGTGCCATGCGTGACAGCGGTCCACTGCAGAGAACCGAGATCGGTTTTCTCATGCGCCGTTACACGCACAGAATCCTGAGTGAAGTCGGTTGGCTGATCCGCACCGCTGATATGCAGGCTGTAATCGCCAGGAATCACATTCGGAATATGGAACGCGCCCGAGGCATCGACTTTTGTCCAGAAGTTATACCCCTTGCTCTGAGCGCTCCAGTCTACGCCGGGCGGAGCCAGAATAACCCACGCGCCTTTCGCGCTGCCGGATGAGAGCTGGACGTGCCCGTTTACGTCACCCCGCGCATGGCTGTACTCCGGTGAGCTTACCCACGTGTAAGGCCATAGCGATTTCTGATGCGTGAGTTGTGCGTCCGCATCCTTCCACAGCGAGGACGATCCCGGCTCCTGATTCGCATAGACGAAAAAGGGTCCGTACACCTTCGACCATTCTTCTCCACTCTCGACATGAACGGGCGAAGCACCGAAGTGGACCGACTGAAGCACACGCAGGAGAACATTGTCGTGCACGGTCTGCCCTTGCTTGATGGGTCCGCCATTATGGTATTCGGGGCTCGGCTCAATCATCCACAGGCCCAGGTTCTTGCCGGTATAACCATAGACCGGGACCTGCGCCCAATAAACGGAGTTCAGATATTTCGTTTTCACGGTGCCATCGGCGAGTTGGAAGGTTGCATCTGTAACCTGCTTGACCACGGCCGCCTGCGGAATAGGCAAGAACTTTCCGTCTCCGATTGCCCACTGGTCAAAGGTGCCGTCCATTACCGTCTTGATCACGAAACGGGTTTGATAAAGCGTCGCTTCAGGCTGCGATTTGTCGTGATGAAGAACTACATAGGCATAGAAGCCGCTCTGTCCGCGAAAGACCACATAGCGATAGTCCACTGCAAACGGGAAGAGCGGTGTAGGATCTGCTGTTGTCGAAATCTCGGCACGATCCGGCGTGTTGACGATCAGGCTCGTGTGGCCCTGGCCTGCATGGAGACGGTAATAACCTTTCTTATCGGGCGTCAGTCCCGGCGGCACAACAGCTACATCCGCGTTCGCGTCCCAGTACATGGCGGTCTCAGGATCATTTGCATAATCGTTGCCATGCTCACCGTAGGCAGCCTTCTCCTCTGTTACGCCCAGGTCATGCCAGCTCTTACCGTCAAATTTACGGATCGAAAGAATGATGCCTTCCGAGCGCGAAACTTCTATATCGATCTTTCCATTGTTTACAGAGATGCGATCGGTATTCTCTGTAGCGTGTACCCCCGGCGCACCTGCCGATCCGGCATAAGCAGGAATGATGCTTCCCGCCGCAAAAGTGAACATCAGTACCGCCTTCAGGCGGCCGGGCCTAAATGATGACAACATATGCACCCTCATGCGTTGCGGTATCCGGTCGTAGCGATGTTGCTCTCTCAGGGATACCGTTGCTTTGTGTGACACAGCGTGAGCCACTCTTAGATGGCCCACGCTGTTGAACTACTACGGAACAATGCCTTCCAGTCTCTCTAGAAGTTCACTCTGCCTGAGAACTGGAAATCACGATTGCCGCTGGCGGAGGTAACTTCGCCAAAGGTGCTGGACGTTGCCGCTGACCAGGTTGAGGAGATGCCGCCAAAAGTGACCTTGTTGGTGCAGTCACTGCAGTCGACCTGGAAAATGAACTTCACACGTTCACTTTTTGTCAGATTGAAGCTGCGGCGGATGCTCGCGTTGATGTTATAAACACTCGGCGACCAGAGGTTGAGGCCTGTACGCGGCGCATCGCCAATCTTGGTGATGGCTACCGCTTTGCTGCTCGCTCCGGCTGGAAGCGCAAATGCATTCGGCAGCTGGAACGCTGCGGAGTTCAGATACTTCACAGCGCCGAGATTATTACCGTAGACGCCCTTACCCCAGCTGCCGCTCTTGCGGATTTTCACACCGGAAACACTGTCCGGCATGCAGGTGCCTGAATCCGGTGTGGTGCAGCCCGTAGCAATTACAGGTATCGGATTGCCCGAGATGTAGATGAAGACGCCGGAGAACGACCATCCGCCGATAAGTGTGCGCAGAAGAGGGTTGTCTCCACCGAGATGTCCCTTGCCGAATGGCAGGTTGTACAGCCCGTAGAGATCGAGGTCCTGAGGCACATCGGTGAGTGTGAGGCCGCGATCCGCACGGTTCTTGCCCGGCAAGGCAGCACCATTGGAAGATGCAGCCGCAGGCACCGCAAAGGCGCTACGCGTGGTGCCGTCGTCTCCGATATTTTTCGAATACGTATAGTTCAGCGTGTAGCTGAGCCCCTTCCATTCGCGCTGCGTCAACGAAATCTGCAACGAGTTATAGGAAACGTTGGAGATGTTATCCCAGGCGGGAGTAGGCGAGCTTGAATACTGCGGATAGGGCAAAAGCGCATGGCCGATAGTAGGCACCGTGCTCAGCGCACCGGCCGCCGCGTACCAGGACGGAATCGAGATGCTGGGATCTGCCGCCTCAGCGATCGCTATGTTGGCAGCTGTCGCTGGCGCGTTCATGATGTTCGTTGCGTTGTCGCTGGCCAGCACCGAACCAAGCCGCGCAAGGTGAACGGGGTCCATCTCTCCGGACCAGAATCCTGAGACGGTCGCTCCCGTAAGAAAGTGCGACTGGCTCCCGGCATAGTTGACCATGATCGTGAGATCGTCCGTGAGCGCGTGCTGGACACCAAAGTTGAAGAAGTTAAACTCCGGCGCTCTGCCCGAAAGATACGGGTCCACATAGAGCGGCGCCGCGCCGGCCGTGACATACTTGCCCGCGCTGCTTACGTAGTTGCCCACATTCAGATCGAGCGAAGAACTCGATGGCGTCTGCGGCGCAGGAATGGAGTATCCCGGGCCGCCGAAGTTGGTATTCGCTTTGCCAGCAGCGGTGAAAGCGGCACTGTCATTCAGATAGAAAGAAGGAGCCGCATCGGCGCCGGTAGTAACTGCCGAGGGCAGCACAATATCCGCGCCATAGCCAAGCGTGCTCGGACCGGTACCGGCGTAAGAACGTCCGCCTACACCGCCTCCGTGCGTGTATGAGGTCGAGTATCCGGCGCGGATCACAGTTTTCCGCGTAACAGACCATGCCAGTCCCAGGCGAGGTCCCCAGTTCTTCCAGTACGTATGAACAGGAGTGCGGCAGTCGCAGCTGATGTCCGAGCCGTGATAGCCGGCGAATTCAAGAGCTCCCTGCGTGCCATCGATACCACTGTTCCCATCAGGATTGAAGTAGCTCCAGCGATCCTGTACCTCACGATAAGGCGGCAGATAATCCCAGCGCAGCCCGAGGCTCAGTGTGAGATTCGGCTTCACCTTCCAGTCGTCCTGCACATAAGGAGATATCGGAAGGTAGCGGCCGCCCTGATCGCTAAAGCTCGGAACCGAGGTGCTTGCAGAGTGCACAGCACCAAGGAGGAAGCTCGCATATGAGTAGCCCGTTGCGGTATCGCTCAAGCTGGTGCCAACGTAGTTCGAAGTATCGAGGCCATTCCAGTTCTGCACGTATACGCCAGAGGCAGAGCTCTGCTGCGCCACATTATCCTGCAGCCACTGCAATTGGGCACCGAATGTGATTGCGTGCTTCCCTTTGCTCCACTGCAGGTTGTCCACCAGCGTGTAAGAGTTGGCCGTGGTAAAGCCGGAAGCGTCTGCGGATCCGCAATCGGTCCACTCCGTAATGGCAGTGGGGAAAGCGGTGGTTGTGCCGAAGTCCGAGCATGGGAAGTTGTTCGAAGCCTGACCGGCAGGCAAACCCGTAATGCCTGCATCGCTTGCGTAATTGCCAGTCTCGGTCGGAGCATGCTTGACCGTGATGAAACGCGTGAAGCCATACTTGAACTGGTTCACCATTTGAGAGGTGAGGGTGTACTGGTGTTCAAAGATCAGGTTGGTTGCGGAGACCACCGCATCTTCGCCCGTGGTGTAAGGTACCGGCAGTTCCGCTCCATACCCGACGTACTGCTCCACGCCATGCGTTGCAACAAAGGAGTAGCGCTGCTTCGAGGTCAGATCGTAGTCAATCTTGAAGGCGAATTCGTGGTTATCAAATCCTGAGACGCCGCTGGCCAGATAGTTATTGGAAATCCCCGATAGTGAGGGTGCAGGCAGAAAGCTCTGCTCATACTGCGAGATCGAAGAGATATAGCTGGGGTCGATTACGTTGGTCTGCCCGTTATAGGCAAATACCTGGCGAGAGCACGTGCTGCCTGAGCAGGAACTCGTCAGCGGATTGTAAATATACGGATCGCTGCCCAACTCAGTGAAGTTTCCCTGTCTCATCAGCGTGGTCGGCACCGTCATCAGCGTGGGCTGGACGCCTTCACGACCGTGATACTGATCCCAATTGAAGAAGAAGAAGCCCCTGTCGTGGGTAAACTTGATTGGGCCGCCGATAGAGGCGGAGAGCTCATTCTGATGCTCTACAGGCTTGCCCGCAGGGACCGTTGTGCTCACTCCGTCAACCAGCTTTGTGGTGGTTGCGTATGGCGCGGTAAAGCCCCACGTATCGAACATGGTGTTACGGACAAAGTCAGCGATAGTGCCGTGATACTTATTGCCGCCAGACTTCGAAGTGAAGCTGATTGCACCTGCGCCTTGGTACTCCGCCGACGGACCATTCGAAATCACCTGCATCTGGTCAACGGATTCGACCGGGACCGACAGTGAGATCGTTCGGTTGTCGCTCTGCTGGTTCGACAACGTGGTGGGGATGCCGTCGAGGTACACCTCGGAAAGATAGCTGCCTGTTCCCGACATAATCGGCGCGCGCGCACCTGGGGTAGCTCCGGGCAGGAGGGTGGCGTACGCAGTGGGATCGCGCTGCGCGTTGCTCATCAGCACAGGCAGGCTTTCATAGGTCTTGTTCGTGATCACCCCACCAAGGGTCGCGTTGGTAGTCTGCAGCTGTGGCGGTGCTTCCGTGACCGTAACCGTCTGACTCTGTTCGCCGAGAGTGAGCACGGCATTGTAGCCCGTGATCGTAAGGCCATTCACCTCGATGTTCTGCTGCTTCAGATCCTTGAATCCGCTCGCCGAAACAGACAGCGTGTAGACGCCGGGGATGAGAGGCGTGATCTCATAGACGCCGGCAGACGAACTCTTGATCGAGGTCGATACATTCGTCGCCTGATTTGTAGCTGTAACTGTGGCATTTGGAACCAGAGCCCCTTGAGGATCTGTAACAGTGCCTTCCACTGCGCCCTGGCCGCCGGTTTGCGCTACGGCGAACGGCGTGACCAGGCCGAGGCCGGCAATCAGAATGCAGATCAGTCGACTTGCGACTTGGCGGAGGTGTGGTTTCTGGCTTCTCATCATGTGAACCAAGCTGACTTTCCCTTTGTTTTTCTTGAAATGCACTTGCAGTCCAGCACTCAAACGAGACACAACTGTCCTGGATTGCCTCATCGAACCTGCGGTCTGCAGATCGAGGAATTCCCGATGAATTTAGGATTTTCGATTTTGCTGGGGTAGAAGCGGTGGCTACAGACGAGCTTTTATGACCTTATCCAACTGCGCTTCCGCAGTTCCGTACAGGCCGCCGTCATCTATCAGGTCCAGGTGGTGAGGTCTAGAGGAGGTTACCTGCCAGACGCGCACTGTGCCGCATGTTGCTTGCCGAGAGGCAACAACAACCATGCAGGCAACACTTGCCGGTGCGGTCGAGGTAATCCATATGTGCAAAATAAATCAATTGGCAAGCAGTTTCAATCATGAAATGGTGCAATCGCCCGTGAAGGTCGAATTTCTATGTAGCCGCGCGCGCCGGAAGTGCTTTTTGCCGTGTTGTTTCACCAGCGTGAATAAACATGGCTCGGGCTTCCGCGGTTACTCTCTTGTGGTACAAACAGAGGCAAGCATGAGCATCTCGCGACAAGCCGTTCCCTCCTTCGCCATGCTCTCCGGCTGTTGCTCCCACTTTTAGCGGCCTCTTCCCTCTCTCCTTATTTCAGTTGCAGCAGCCAAGCGACATGAGAAGTGCTGTCCCGATAGGAGCTATCCCATGGCCATAAACCCGCGTCGTATTTCGAGTGACTCTCTGGCGGTTCTCTTGTCGCTCGCCCTTGCGCTGTTGATCCGCTTCGGCATTCTCAAGTCTGTTTCCTGGTAATTACCGGAGGCATCCATGTCCCAGATTCATGCGAGCCCTGATCCTGCGGCGGAGAAACAGACATCGGGAGGATCCAATTCCTCTGCCATCCGCCTCCTGGAACTCATTCCTGGAATCCTGCTGCTCTTCGTCGTTGGCTATGGCGGTAAGTTCATCGAGCAGTTCATTGCGCGCTATGGCAAGAGTCATCATCTGGTCCTGCCGAATATTGAATATGTGCTCTGGGCCATCCTGATCGGCCTTCTCATTGCGAACACCGCAGGCATTCCGCGCATCTTTCGCAGTGGCGTAGCGACTTACGACTTCTGGCTCAAGGCCGGCATCGTGCTGCTGGGCAGCCGGTTTATTCTCGGCGATATTGCGAAACTGGGCGGAATCTCCCTGCTGCTGGTCTTCGTGGAGATTGGCCTTGCACTCCTCTTTATGACTTGGCTTGGCAAGCGTTTTCGACTTGCCCCAAAGCTGATTTCTCTGCTCTCCGTCGGTGCCTCTGTCTGTGGTGTCTCCGCGATTATCGCGACGCAAGGTGCGATCGAAGCGGATGAGGAAGACTCTTCTGTCGCGATTGCTGCCATCCTCGCACTCGGAGCTATCTCCCTGTTTGTCTTCCCGGTTATTGGCCATGCGCTGCACCTCAGCGATCACGCTTACGGCGTGTGGACCGGCCTCGCTGTAGACAACACCGCGGAGACAGCAGCAGCCGGTGCGCTCTACTCCGATGCCGCAGGCAAGGTCGCGGTGCTGACGAAGACGTGCCGCAATGCGCTTATCGGATTTGTTGTTCTCGGTTACGCACTTTACTGGGCATCGCGCGGCCAGGCTGCGGGTGTGCAGAACAAGGCTGCGTTCCTCTGGAACAAGTTTCCTAAGTTTGTCCTGGGCTTCCTGCTGATATCACTGCTCGCGACCGTTCATTTCTTCTCAAAGCCACAACTGCTGGCCCTCGGCAATCTTTCTCGCTGGGCATTCCTGCTTACCTTTGCCGGCGTCGGACTGCGCACTGACTTTCGAAGCCTCAGCAAGCAAGGGCTTCGCCCCTTTCTTGTCGGCGCGATCGGTGAGGTGGTCATTGCGGTTTTAACACTCGGGCTGGTCTGGGGAGCGGACCACATTTTCCATCTCTGATCGGGCTGCATCTCATCCAAAGCAATTACGAAACGGAGGCAGTTACACCTTCATGCAGAGACGGGAGTTTGTGAAGCTGTCAGGCATGGCCCTGGCGGCAGGCATGACGCGCTGGTCATCCGAAGCAGAGGAAAAGATCGAGAAGCCGAATCTCCTGATTCTCATTGCCGACCAGCGCCGTTTCGGATTGAGCAAGGCCACCGGCTATCCAGTCGACACCAGCCCCTCTCTCGATAAGCTGCAGGCTTCCGGAGTAGGCTTCGAACATAACTACTGCACGACTCCTCTCTGCGTACCGAGCCGCATCTCCATGCTGACGGGCCGCTGGCCTGAGGCACACCATGTGCGCATGAACCTGCAGGCGAAGGATGCGTACTTCCAGCAGGATCTTTACCAGGTCGCGAAACAGCAGGGTTATCGCACGGCACTTGTGGGTAAGAATCACACGTACCTTACGAAGAACGATGTCGACGTGTGGCGCGAATTCTCACACGACGGCGGGTATATCCCGAACGATGCGCCGAGTGAAGTCGCAGACTTTGAGCGCTGGCTGAAGAATCTGCACTTCAATGTGGCGCTCGAGCCGAGCCCGTATCCACTGGAAACGCAAATTCCCTACCGCATCGTCTCGGAGGCAATCCGATTCATCGATGAGACTGGCGATGCACCATTCTGCCTGCAGGTAAGCATCCCCGAACCGCATGATCCCGAGCAGGTGCCTCGCCCTTACTGGGATATGTTCCCTCCGGAATCCGTGCCGCCACGCACTGCCGGACCGGAGGCACTCGCACACATGGGGCCCCGCGCGCACTGGGAGTATCGCCTGCAACAGGATAATTTTCCTGAGACCGAAACACAGTGGCAGCGTTACGTCTCCAACTATCTCGGCGCGCTGCGCATGATCGACGACCAGATCGCACGTTTGACTACACATATAGAAGAACGCGGCCTGACGAAGAAGACACTCGTCGTCTTCACCGCAGACCATGGCGACTACCTGATGGATTACGGACTGGGCAGAAAGGGCGTGGGCTTGTACGAAGACCTGACACACACGCCGCAGATCTGGTGGGGCTATGGGGTGCAACCATCGAGAAGCGTCGCACGCGCTTTCACCTCGATGGCAGATCTGATGCCGACCATGTGCGAGGCTATAGGCGCACCGATTCCGCATGGAGTGCAGGGCCGCAGCCTGTGGCCGCTGCTGCAAGGCCAGCTTTATCCGGAAGAAGAGTTTCGCAGCATCTATGCGGGCGTAGGCGTGGGCGGGCTCTACTATGACGAGAAGGATGATATCCCTACATCCATCTCGCACGATGCGGCACGCGCAGGGTCATGGGATGAACTGAATAAAGTCACGCAGAGCGGCAACCAGAAGATGGTGCGTATGGGCCAGTGGAAGCTCGTCTACGACATGATGGGATATGGCCAGCTCTACAACCTGGAAAAAGATCCGGGCGAATTAGTGAACCTGTTCAATAAACCGGAGCACGAAAAAGAACAGGCACGCCTGATGGAAGAGCTGGCGATGTGGGTGATCCGCACCGAGGATAGCCTGCCGACCGGCCCGCAGAATGGAAAGTACCAGACAAAATGGTCTGCCGAGCATAACTGGTACAGCCCCTACCGGCATGGCAGACCACCGCCGAATCCTTATATTCCCTGAGGATCGGCGGTGTACCCACCGGTTAAGAACGGCTTTAGGCCGAAGCGCTATGAGCTATCCGAGCTTGCGTAGCGCTTCGGCAAGCTTCTCTACTTCTTCGTGAGTGTTATAGAGGGCGAACGATGCACGCACCGTGCTCTCCAGGCCGAAGCGCCGCAGAATAGGCTGCGCGCAATGATGACCGGAGCGTACCGCAATACCGTGCCCGTTGAGATAGCTGCCTATCTCCTCCGTCTTGTGTCCATCGATGACGAATGAGAGAACGCCAGCCTTTTCTTTCGCCGTGCCGATGATACGCAGCTTCGGAATACGCGAGAGCTCTTCCGTCGCATGCTGCAACAGAGCGTGCTCGTGCTCGGCGATGTTGTACATACCGACGCGATCGAGGTAATCGATTGCCGCACCCAGACCCACTGCATCGGCGATGTTCCCGGTACCAGCCTCAAAACGCTGAGGCGGTCCGTGATAAATGGTCTTTTCGAAGGTCACGTCTTGGATCATGTTGCCGCCGCCCTGCCATGGCGGCAATCCAGCGAGCACTTCGGGCTTACCGTAGAGCACACCGATGCCCGTTGGCCCGAAGACCTTATGGCCGGAGAACACAAAGAAATCGGGATCCAGATCCTGCACATCGACGCGCATATGCGAGACCGACTGCGCGCCATCGAGCAGCACTTTTACACCGTAGCGGTGCGCAATCTCGATCATCTTTGCCGCGGGCGTCACCGTGCCCAGCGCGTTCGAGACATGCGTGATCGAAACAAGGCGTGTCTTCGCGTTCAGCAGCTTTTCGTATTCATCGAGCAGGATCTGGCCGCTGTCATCGACCGGCGCTACACGCAGGCGCGCACCCGTCTCTGAGCAGATCATCTGCCAGGGGACGATGTTCGCATGATGCTCGAGCCAAGTGATGACGATCTCATCGTCTTTCCGCAGGTTGCGTCTGCCCCATGCCTGCGCTATCAGGTTGATGGCCTCGGTTGTGCCGCGCGCGAAGACGATCTCATTGATCGACGGAGCATTCACGAAACGACGCACTTTTTCGCGCGCAGCCTCGTAGGCATCCGTGGCACGAGCCGCCAGCTCATGCGCCGCACGATGCACATTTGAATTCTCGTGCTGATAGAAGTAACTCAGCCGATCAATAACGCTCTGCGGCTTCTGTGTCGTCGCCGCGTTATCGAACCACACCAGGGGACGCCCGTTTACCTTCTCCTGCAGGATAGGAAAGTCGCGGCGTATTGCCTGCACATCGAACAGATGAGGGGTGAGATCGATCTGACCAATTGGGCCTGGAGCCTGCGACAGCGATGCTGGGGATTCGCTCGTCAGGAACTCGAGCGGCCGGTGTCCGTCGAAGAAGCCATACTCCGCGCGCTCCGCCTGCGGCGCCAGGTTGGCGGCAGGCTGATACTCATCGCGGAGTTCCAAACCAAAAATCGCCGCGGGCGCCCATGCGCCTTCGGTATCGCGTGGAAGCACAGCATCCGGCGCACTCGCTGAAAAGAGTGGCCGCGCTTCGGCGAGAAACGAAAATCCGGGGCCAGCAGCAGCCGGAACGCTGCCGGAGAACGGCGCAGCATCTGGATACGGACCTGCAACAACGGATTGCGGCGCCGCGAAGATAGGCCGCGCCTCCTGGGCAAAGCCAAATCCCGGCGCATCGACTGCGGACGGAGCACTTGCGAAAGCTCCGGGAATCGCTGGGGATGGGGACTGGTACGGCGCGGTCACCGGCGCAATCCCCGCCGCGTCCGCACTTGCGGGCAGCGTGGGAAATTGCGGGTCCGAGGGTAGCGAGATGGATGAAGGCGCAGCGGGAATGCCTGCATTCGGCTTGCCTGCCGCTTGCTCCGCAGTTTCGCCGGGAAGAGCCTGAAAGAATTCATTTGCGAGTCGCGCGAGCGTAGCCGGATCGGGCAATCCGGCAGGCACCTCGGGATCGATGGCCGTCGCTACGGCCGAGGGCGAGACGCCCCCGGCGTTCGGCGAAAGCGGAAACCGCTCACTTGTACTCATGGTAGTTCCCTACCTCGACGTTCTCGAGAGCCGCGATGGCGTCGTCTGCGAGCACCGAAGCCGCGCAGTAGAGCGAGATCAGGTAAGAGGCGAGACCGCGCTTATCGATGCCGGTGAAGCGCACCGAGAGGCCAGGGGTCTGCTCGCCCGGCAGCCCAGGCTGAAAGAGCCCGATGACGCCGTTCTTACGCTCGCCGGAACGTACGAGCAGGATCTGCGACTTGTGCGTACGCGGCGAAATACGGATCTTGTCGGTAGGGATCAGCGGGACGCCGCGCCATGTCAAGAACGGGCTGCCGAAGAGCGTCACCGTCGGAGGAGGCACGCCACGGCGCGTGCACTCGCGGCCAAAGGCGGCGATGGCGCGTGGATGCGCGAGGAAGTACGAGGGCTCCTTCCACACCTTGGTCAGCAGCTCGTCCAGATCGTCCGGAGTCGGAGGCCCGGTGCGGGTTGAGATTTTCTGCGAATCGACGACGTTGTGCAGAAGGCCATAATCGGCGTTGTTGAGGAGCTCGTTTTCCTGCCGCTCCTTGACGCTCTCGATCGTGACCCGCAGCTGCTCGCGCACCTGGTCATACGGCTTATTGAAGAGATCGCTGACACGCGTCTGCACATTTACGAGCGCATTGATGCTGCTGAGGCGATATTCACGCGGCGTCTCTTCGTATTCGGCGTAGGTCTCCGGAATATCGGACTCGTCGAGGTGACCGCAGACAATTTCGATGGCCTTGTCTTCCACCACGCGGTTGCGCCGGAAGATGCCCGACTCAAGCGGCTTCCAATCCAGCAGGCGAACCAGCCATCGAGGTGTTGCTGCGCCATAGATTGGCGCGGTCTTAGTGACATTCGCGAGTTGATAGGCTGCTTGTTCGCCAAGCGAAGTGCGGACTGGTGTATCGGCCACCGGAAGCTCCTTACAGAAAAGTTCTGCGCTGCGGGCAAATTATAGCGGACGCACACGACTCCTGCAGGCTTGCGCCGCTGGTCTATTTTGACACCGATTAGTACTTCCGGACTTTTCGATCTACGCGATCCGACCAGGCATGAAGGCCGCCGCGCAGGTTCATAACGTGATCAAAACCATGAGTTTGCAGATACTCAACCGCCTTCACGCCGCGCGGCCCATGCTTGCAGACCGCCACGATCTCTTCCGCCCCCTGGAGCTCTCCCAGGCGCTTCGGCAACTCCGCCAACGGGATCAGATGACCACCGATATTTGAGATTTCGTACTCGTATTCGTCACGCACATCCAGCAGAAACACCGGGGCGCCCGCGTCGAGAAGCTGTTTCAACTCTTCTGCCTGAATCTCCGGAACACTCATTTCTACTTCCACTCCTTCGCGTTGCTCGCAAATGCAAAAAGCCCACCGCCAAGACTTCTGGCGATGGGCTCTTCGAAAAGAGGTGCTGAGGTTTAGGAACTCATCTCAGCGGCTGTTTCCGGCCAGAAGACACACGTGTGCACGCACCATACAGAGCGCACAACACATCGTCAGGCCGGAAAACTTCATAGATTTACGGTAGCACACAGGGGAGGGATGCATGCAACTGCCCTCCGTCTAAGAAAGCCACAAACGTAGCAAATCGAACCATATCTGAGTCAGGGCGTCTTCTGTGCATGGAGCGCCCAGGCTTGCAGCTGATCGGAAGATGCGATCCTGCCGGAGAGAATCTCCTCAAGCATTTCATGCATATCCAGCAGAGGCAGGCTGCTTTTGACTCCGAGACCTGCGGATTCCCCCGGAAAACTCACCATCAAGACCGGCCGAGGATCGAAGACATAGTTCTGGCTGCGTGCGAGCGTCTCATCTTCCTCCGTCCAGAACCGCTCGAATCGCCATAAAGGGATACGCCAGCTATGGTCGGAAGAAACCACCAGCGTCGTCTGCCCGGCAGAGCCAGTCCTGGCTATTTCCTGCCTGAGGCTGCCCAGCACCTGGTCGGCTAATGCCAGATTGTCGAGGTAGCTCCCTCCCGAGCGAATGCGTCCCGTTCGGCGATCAAACTCTCCGGGCGGGTGCGGTAACGGCAGATGGAGAAACACGAAGTCGACATCCTCATTCGCAATGAGCGTGTTGGCTTCCCGCAAAATCGCAGTCACCCCGTCGTGGGTCTCAGACTTCTGCTCGGGATGCTGCACGCTGCGCACCCAGGACGCATGGATCGGGGCCATGACGTTGCTGAATGTCGACTGATCCGGCGACATGTGATCGGCAAAGGGCAGGAGTTGTGACCAGCAGACATCGAGCTGGCTTGGCAGCAGGCGGCAATATGGGTTGTAGATGCCCGCCAGTCCCGTCGTCCATCCCTGACGATGTGCATCCGCAAACAAGGTCTGCTCCCCCTGAAAGGATTGCCAGGAGCCATGCGCTGTAGGCCGGTATTGCAGCCAGCCTTGCGGTGTCGAGCGAACCTCTTCGATAGGCTTCCCCAGCAGCAGCGACGGCACAACCTGTTCCGTGTAGAAACCGGCAGGCTGCAGGTTGGGGAAAGACACGCTTTGTGCGCGAAGCTGGTCGAAGTTCGGCAGATCGAGGCCAGGCCAGCGCTGATCGAAGGTGAGATTCCAGGAGAGCTCGTCAAAGAGCGCCCAAATGACCCTTCGATGTGGCGACGGAACATGCGGCACGTTCCGGGAGAAAGTCTCGGCTTCGGCCCTCGTGTGCTGCAGGCTGAGCGCGACGAGTTCCGGCAGCATCCAGAAGATGCAGATCCCAAGCAGCAGCAGCAGCGTGCGCAGACCATTCACAGCGAAGCTGTAAGCCTTGCGCGCCAGCAGCCAGAGCAATAACCCTGCGGCGCAGACCGGCAGCCAGAATTTCACTGGAGTGATGCCGGCTTTCAGAATGACTTCTGACGCCATCAGTCCTGCGACCAGGCGCGCCACGATCACCCCGGCAAAGGCGAGCCACAGCAGCGTGCGGCCCTGGGAGTCGATCTTGTCCAGCAGCCACACGATGGCCGTACCAAGGAGGCACGCCAACACTAGGTCGATGGTCGTGGCGCGCACCATGGTCGTGACCGGCAGCAGCCGGTGATACAGGTAAAGGTGTGTCGGCGAAATCTGGTTCCAGCAGAGGCCAATCGAAAACACGATGCCTGTACCGGCGCCTTCAAGCCACAAACGCGTCTTCATTCGTCGCTATCTGGCCTTCAACAAAAAGAGTGAGCGCCCATTGGGAAGCTGCAGTCTCTGCTCGCGATCGAAATGGGCGTCGATCGCCTTGATAAATGCCTCTTCATCGAGATGCGCATAAAGCTCATCCCGCCCGCGCACCAGATCTGCAAACCGGGGATCGGCAGCCGGGATCCATTCGACGATAGCCCACCTTGTCGTGAGATCGCGCAGCAGCGATGCGACGTCCGGGAGCGGAATCTGCTCCGAAAGCAGGAGATGATGGATGAGACCAAGAGCCATCACGCAATCAAATCTCCCCTGTGCCCGGGCAAGCAACGAGAGGGTTTCTGCATTGCGCCAGCCTGCCGCGGGCGTGGGCCGTGCAGGGTCGGCGATGAGCGGCAGGATATCCAGACGCCCGCTCTGCGCCTGATTCCAGTTGCGCTCCGTTGCACCGATATCGGTATCCCACCCGACTACGGATGCGCCCTGTGCCGCAGCAATACGCGAGTAGACTCCGGTGTTCGCCCCGAGATCGAGAACCTTCGCAGGCTTGATCCCAGCCAGCGCATTACGAACAAATTCCTGTTTCTGCGCATGATCGGTGTCACTGTAATGGCCGGCGGCGTCCGGATAGTTGCTCCAGCGCGAACTGCGGTGATCCGGCGCAAGCTTATGGAGCGCATTCCGCAGGCCTCGCAGATTGCGCTTCAGCACTGCAGCGGCTATCTCCGGAGACTGGCGCAACCGAGGCTTCGCCGCAGGCTTTCCTCCACTGCGCTTCTCCAGAAGATACGGCAGCATGACCAGCGAACGCAGGGGGGAACTCCATCTCTGTGTTCGTGACAGCCACGGATACAAATCTGCCGGTTCATATCCGTCACGCTTCTGCAGTGAGGCGGCCAATGGCCAACCAAGATAGCGATAGGCGGCCAGCGGCAGAAGAAAGGTGCGGATGAACTGGCCATACGGAAGCCAAAGCGGACTCTCCGTGTCCCGCTTCTCTATCGAGAGGACATCGACGAAGACCGCACGCGCACCCTCAAAAAGAACGTTCAGCGGAGTCGCGTCTTTGAGCGCCAGCCCCTGGTCGAGCAAAGCATCTGATAAATCGAGGGTTAGTTCGGCCGCTGCGACCCACGCTCCCGGCGTCCACTCCCAGGGATAGGACGGGAAGAAGACTCGTGGATGCTCCAAGAGCAAGTCGCCGGACTCATCGGCCTGCTCGGAAATCTTCGTCGCGATGAAGTGCCCCTTACTTACCCACTCCTGGATCAGCTTCGATTGCAGGAGGGCTACAGCCTCGGAAGCATACTCCGCATGCACACGGCGCAGGACGCGGTCATTTTCTATCCGAAGAGAGCCTGCGGGATCGCGGAAAGTCTCAAAGGCTGGAGTCAATACCGTGCTGCCTATCCGATTTCTCCGTAGTGGAGTGATCTTGCGCCTGGTTGATCGGTTCCTTCCTGCCGATGCGAAGCAACTTCTTCACCTTGGAGCGGAACATGAACACCGCCCCGGCCAGCATAGAGCTGCCCACCTGAAGGAAAAGCTGCCCCGAGCCGGGATCGACATAGGCATGCGCAGGCTTGGCCATGGCGGCCAGCAGGAGGAAAATCTGAAGCGCTCCCAGCGCTGTGTAGAAGAAACGTCTAAGCATCAATCCCCGCAGTGTACTCCTATCGGTCTGGCGATATCAGCTATAGACTCAAACCCGCTAAATTAGTTTCAATTCAGCCAAATAAGTGAATTTCGGCCGTTCGGTATTCCGTACCGTTGCTCTTCTTCGCCGTGACGAGATCCTCCGCCACCGTTTTTCTCAGAGAAATGGACGCTTCCTTCCAGGCATGCCGCAGCGTGCCAGGATCATCCGCCAGCGAAAATATATGCACGACGCTGGCCCCGCACGCGCCGCAGGCAGCTCCTATCTCGGGCGATACGGGAGCGCGGAGGCAGAGTCCGCAATAGGTTAGCCCCGTCGAAGACGATACCCATCCGAGCCTTACCTTTGTATGGCCAGGATTCGCCAATATCGTATAGGCGTTTTCTACATTCACGATAGAACTCCGAAGCTAGATATCTACTTCCAATGTGGACCGGGGATGCTTTCGCATCCCCGGCGACGAAATCACTCCTGCCTCTACTGTCCTGCCGTACTCGAAGCCGGAGTCGATGTGGCGACGCTCTGACTCGGTGTCTCGGCAAGCAACTGCTCGATCCGCGCCGTGAACTCCTCCTCTAACTGGCGATGGAAATCACCGCTGGCCGGCGAGGCAAAGCCTGAATGGACGGCCTTTACACGCCCATCGCGGCCGATGAAGACCGTCGCAGGCCAGGTGTTGAGGTTGACGAGCTGCGGCACCTTCTCCCACATATCCGACGGCGCGCCCGCAATCAAATAGGTGTACTGCACTCCGTACTGCTTCACGAATGCCTTCTCGCGCGCGAGACTCGCCTGCTGCTCCGGTTCTTCGAAGTCAAGTGCGACAATGGCCAGGCCCTTATCCCGATACTTCTTATCTAACTCCACGAGATACTGCGCCTCGTCGTGGCAGTTCGGGCACCATGTGCCGGTCACAATCGCAAGAACTACCTTCCCCTTGAACCTTGGATCATCGTTCGACACAAGCTTCCCATTCACGTCGGGAAAGTTGAACGTAAACTTCTCATTGGGATCGCGCGCTGTCGTGTGCGTCAGATAGTTATCCGGTTCCGGCAGTCCCTTCGCTTCCGCTACGTCCTGCCGGTATGCAACGAGCTGACTGGCGTAGCGGCTATCCGCCGTTTCCTGCGCATAAGCTCCGCCGGAGGAAGCAGGATTCGCTGCCGGTCTGGCCTTGGCAGTCGCCTGCAGGATATGGAGCGTTCCATCCTGTTGCAGCGAGACCTCGATCACACCCGGCCGCGAGCCATCGAAATGGCTGAGAACCCACTTACCATCCTTATACGTGCCACTGTACGCGCCGGTATCGCCGTCGATACGAAGGATTGAGGCCGCCACATCCGGCCCATGCTGCTCGACTATAAAGCGAAAAGCCTTTTCTCCCTTCGACGAAGGGCCATCGAGAGGAATGATCCAGGAGCCCGCGATCGATGGCGCATTGCTGGCAACTGTCTTCTCATCCACATGTCGCGTCGCCTCGAAGGCATAATGCGATGCGGGTCCACGCGACTGGGAATCTACGCTGCCGACCAGCTTTCCATCCTGCAGGCTGGCCGTGATGGTCGTGAGATAGTGCTCCACATTCAGGACGAGCTTGCCATCCTGGTAGGTTGCACTGGTCGTGCCGTCATAAGGCTTGAAGCCATCGTAAAAGATGCCCTTGAGTGTGGGTCCATCCCCCGCGATGTCGAGACGGAAAGGAACGGCGACACCGTTCTGTGTAAGCTGGGCGTCCCACCGGCCATCGATACCGGCAGCCTGGGAAGTAGTTTGTGAAACAGCGAGTGAGGCGCCAAGGCCTAACAGAACAGCGGCGGAAGCGGTTACGGCTGAAATGCGCATGACTGTCTTTCCTCCAAGAAGTAAAAGCTCCAATGTCTTATCCCTGCGACTTGTGTCCGGACACAGCCTGTGCAAGATGGACATGCACGCGGTTCGACTTCGCATAGTCTCTCCACTCCTGGGGAAGACCGGGCTTGGTCGCAAGTAGAATTTCGAAGATCGCCCGCCGGTCATCATCGGAAAGGCGAGTGAAATCTGCGCTTCTATCCTGCCCAGTCAGAACCTCAAACAAACGGTGGTAGACGTAGCTCTTTGCAGGTTCCGGCAGCGCGTCGAAAGACTCCGAGTAGATGAGATAGCTGCAGGGATAGCGGAATATGCGTGTGCGCAGATCAAACTGCCGGAGAGAACGCCCTTTGCGATCGCGAGGACCCCGCGCAGAAAACTCCTTCGCGAAGGCAGAATTCCTGTCGAGCACCACGGTATCGTTTTCAGAGAGCTGCGCCTCATTCACGAACAGCAGATAGCGGACGAGTTGCTCGGCTGGCCGTTCAAACTGCTGACTCTCACTTTCCGAGAGCGGACTGTCAGCAGGCTTGCCATTCCGTTTGTCGCGCTCGGCCGCCGCATACAGAGCAAGTCGTGTCTGGTAGTTCGTAAGTGTGATCAGGTTATGCATCTGGGTCTGATGCGCAAGCACCAGATGAGCCACCAGATCGCTGTCACTCGACAAATACTCTTCCGCACGGAACGGTTGCCCTACCTGCGTTAGGCTCACCGGTAAAGCCTGCGCTGGCGCCCCGGCCGCCGGCTGCTGAGTGACGCCGTTGCTCATGCTGGCGAGAGCGCCTGCTGCGCCGGTCACATACCAGCCTCCCCAGCGCTCTTTGAGCGGACTCTCCTGATCGGTAATGAATGAGCGGGTCTCGGAGGCCTGTGTGCCCGTAGCAGTGGGGTAGATCGAGCGTAAAAGTACCCCGGGAACGCCACGCGTACCTGCAGCGATGTGGCATTGGGTGCAATCCAGCTCCGCACGTTGGAAGACCGGATGCTCTACCTTGTGCTCATCGAGAAGATAGAAGATAGCTCCCTGCGTGGGATCGAAAGAGACGATCTCGATCGCCTTTCCGTCATGCACCTTCCCCACATACACGTCATCGTTGTAGTAAAGCGCGCGCGGGTGATCCGGCGATATCTTCTTGTACTGAAAACTCGTCTTGGAAAAGACGAGTGTCTGAGAATCGACCGGGACATTCAGGGCCTTCAACACCGACTTCAGATAGCCGAACTCCGGATCGTATGCGAGATCCGACTTCCCCTGATCGAGTTGGTGCTGCAGCGCTGCGACAGGATCGTGCAGATCCTCCGAGCGATAGTTGATGGGGGCATCGCTGTAAGGAACATAACCTTGATTTCGCACGGCAATCTGTCCATGAGCACGAAACGCGTGCCAACCCAGCGGCAGCAACGCTCCCCCGAGAAGCAATCCTGTGATGACACGAAGAAGACGCGCTCGATGTGTGAGGCCTGAAAGGCTGCCGTGTTCTTTATCTCTAGGCACCCGGAATCACCTCAACAGAAACCGGCAGATGAACGGTGCGCGGTGGGAGGCATGTGCGGCTGCTGCAGGCTTGAAATCGAACACTCAGCGGAAGTGCCTGCTCTCCACTATGAACACGCGCAAGCTTGACCGGGACACGGAGTTCGAAATGCCCCTCGTAATAGGAAGTGTCCGACTGAAAGCTCTCGTCATGCTGCGTCTTCGGGGTCGTCCCGGAGATGGCGCCATCAATCTGGGCAATCTCGGCGTTATCGAGTGCGATTCGAAGAGGAATGGGGCCACCCGATGGTTCATTCAATGCATACACGTGCCATCCGGGATCGATTGGTGCCGCGAGATGAAGCGTTATTCCTTCACCCGCACTTACTTGTTTTTTGGGCTCAACCGCTACTGTCCATTGAACGGGCTGCGGCGCAGCGCTCTGGCCTAAAGCAGAAACCGCCACCATGCCAAGCGCGTAACTTACTGCAGCCGCCGACAAACGAACGTTCATAGTGCTACCTTCCTGCTGCAAATGCATCGAATACAACGGGCGTGAAGAGTACAAGCTTCTCTTCACGCCTGCCTCCGTTGGACAACCATGTTCGGGCTAAGGCAACGACTCGATGTCGAGGGGCCTTGCCAGATCTGCCGTAGTCACATCTGGAGTTTCAGATAACAGCTTCTCGATATTCTGGGTGAATTCTGCCTGCAACTGCGCGTTGAAGTCTCCACTCGCAGGCGCCGCGAATCCGGCATGGATGTGCTTCACACGGCCGTCGCGGCCAATGAAGAACGTAGCCGGCCACGTGTTGAGATTCACTGCCTGCGGCACCTTCTCCCACATCTCCGAGGGCGCGCCGGCGATCAGATACGTGTACTGCACGCCGTACTGCTTCACAAAGGCGCGCTCACGCTTGAGCGAGTCCTGCTGCTCAGGCTCCTCGAAATCGAGGGCTACAATCTCCAGCCCCTTGTCGTGGTACTTCCTGTAGAGCTGGACCAGATACTGCGCCTCATCGTGGCAATTTGGGCACCAGGTCCCGGTCACAATGGCGAGCACGACCTTATCGTGAAACTGCGGGTCAGAATTCGATACAGTTTTCCCGTTTACATCGGGAAAGCTAAATGCAAATACTTCCCTGGGATCACGCACGCTGGTGTGAGTGGTGTAATCGGAAGGCTGTGGAAGCCCCCTGGCGAGCGCGACATCCTGCCTGTACGCAGTCAGCTTTTCGGTCGGCGAAAATGGGCCCTGCAATTGTATCGAAAGCGTGCCGTCAGGCTGCGGCTGAACTGTCGCATTGAGGGGCCGCGAACCGTCAAAATGGCTCAGCAAGAAGCCACCGCTATGCCACCTGCCGGTAAGAGCTCCGGTATCGCCGTCCACCCTGAGGATGGCTGCCGATACTTCCGTTCCCTCCTGCCTCACGATAAGTCTCCAGGCCTTTTCACCCTTGGCGCTATCGTAGGGAACAATCCAGTCACCGGCGATGGAAGGAGCATTTCCTACCGTATCCTGCTGCTCGACGTGAGGCTTTGCCTCAAATGGATAGTCGCTGAGATACTTCTCTGCTTCGAAGCGACCCTCCACTTTCCCTTCGAGCCTTCCATCCCTGGGCGTTGCCCGAATGGTCGTTAAGTAGTGGTCGAAGGACAACACCAGCGATCCATTCACGATCTCCGCGCCTGTTGTCGTCTCTTTCTGGTCTCCGTTGTACAGCGTGCCCGCAAGCGCACTGCCGACGCCTGCGATATCCAAACGGAATGGGATCACAACACCATTCACATTTACGGTCGCATCCCATTGGCCATCGGTTGTTTGCGCTGCCGCAGTTCCAGCAGCAGCCAGAAAGATAAGTGAGCTGAACCAGCGAGAAGCGATTCTTGTCATGCCAGAGATCCTTTCTTGCATAGCCACACCGGATGACAGAAACGCATGCGGAGAGCTGCTTCAAGCCGTCGCAAGGGGAAACAAGATCCCTCGGAGGGCCTATCTGACGTGAAATTCTGGATATCCGGACAAGCAGGCCCAGAGCGGGCCACCACTCACCTGCTGAGCAGGCAACAAAATGAAAAAGCCCGCTGCGCCGGATGTGGCGAGCAGGCTTTACCTGAGAGATCGCTGAAAATGATCGCTTAGCCGCGCGAGAGCGCGCACACCTGTTCGCTCGCAAATTGTGGAGACGAGCAACAGTTCCTGGAAAGGAGGCGAATCATGTTCATGAAAGTAAGTCGATTCTTTCTGAATGTCAAGAGTAAGTAAGACCCTGCCTGCTGTAACTATTCCTTTGCGTCAGGCTTTTTATCGAAATCAGGTGGTTCCACCTGCCCCTGATGGCAACTCCCGCAGGTAATGGGGCTGGCATAGCGTCGATCACCAAGTTGCGAGAGATATTTGTTATTGATGTCGTTTGTCATGACAATCATGAAGCGCGCCGTTTCCTTCACTGGATTTTGATCCGATGCATAGTCGATCTTTTTTGTATCAGGGTCCATCTCATGGCAATACTCACACGGCGCTCCCAGATCCTTCTGATACTGGAACATGATCGCGTGCAGGTCTTTTCCGGATATGTCCGCCGGAAGCGCCTTCAAGTTTCTTGTCTTGGCATGAGATTGAGAACCCGACGCATCAGCGGTCTGTGCTGCCGGAGAAGCTGTTTGCTGTGGAGGCGCAGCCAGAGCGGCAATCGCACAGGAAGCCCCGCACAGAAGCAGGACCGCGGTCAAACGGTGGTTCATCGCAAAAACCTCAAAGGGGCAATCACAAATTTGCAACTGCGCGCCGCTCTACTCATAGAGTCGTCGCGGCGCGTCAGGCGTTGCATATATCAAGAGATGGGCGATGGCATCCGCCCATGATAAGAATCGTCGTCTCGTTTCCGTATGACTTACTGAGCCTTTTGTATCTGGCCGCGGATCTCCCCACCAGGATTCGCCTTGGTGTGGAGATTGAAGTACCACTTACCGTCTTCCAGGTCCTTTTCCTGATCGGGGGTAAGCGTCGCAGTTCCATCGACCGGACTGCTGATAGGACTACCCTTTACCGGAACCTGGGGCTTGGCGTTCACGCCCTCCCCCGCCGGGCCGTGAAAATGTGCCGCAACAACCGGCCCCGTCAGATTGCTGAATTCGACGTGATACTTGAATTCATGCGTGGTGGTATCGAGCGTCGCGGTCAAGGTCCCTGTGCCGCTGCTGTCCTTTGGTGGAACCTCCGACGAGGCCTTCAGGTCTGCCTTGAAAGGAATCGAATCCGCATAGGCAGTAGCACCAAGTGCCATCGCAATTACGGACGCCGCGAACAGTCGGTTCAGCTTCATAGTTCCTTCTCCTTGTAGATATTTCCAGCGGTGGCGCAGCCGGTAGCTGCCCTTAGACCGCATAGCACAGTAAGCAGACACAACGACTGTCAACTGCGGATATCAGCGGCTCACCAGGATGCTTGCAGGCAGCGAATACAAAGGCTTTGCAATGGGAGGGGCGAAACGAGTCAGCGCACGATCAGGCTGCTGACAAAACGATGTCCCGCCCGGAAAGAAGCGAGGCGGCAACAACAGAATCGACGGGTTGTCCTCTGCTGGATCATCGTTGGAATCTAAAACTATCCGAATTACCTGGATTGCGCAATACATACGAAGGGCAGGCATTTCAGTCTAAAACCACATCCGTATGATCCGACCAAACCTGTCCTGTGATAAGCTGAAGCGCAATGTTCATCTATATCCATTTCCAGCGCTGTTGTCGCTACTGAAACTCTCAGTTTCAGGTGGGTCTGCTCACTCGCGAGAGGGAGAGGACTCCGGAATGGATAGCATTTCTGTTGAGCCAGGACACTCGGCCGCCGCGCACTGACATTTACCCCGCCTGAACATCATCCTCTGGGCACCGCCGATATTGGGATATCTGCGCATGCAGATGCACGTGTGGTTGCCATTGCTTCTCCGGAACCTACGCAAGCTGTTTGTCTAAGAAAGGAAGCCGAGAAATGTGCGACATCTATAACAAGAATGCAGATCATCTGCGCATCGATCAGAATGAGCGCATCGTCAAGAACAGCGAAATCGATCAGCAATGGGCGGACTGGCTTTCTCCTACCCGGCGCTCATTCCTGTTTGGAGCAGGTGCAGCCGCGATCGGACTCACGCTCGGCGAGACATCGCAAGCCGAAGAGACCAAGTCTCCGCAGGCTACGGCCTCTGCTTCGGCAGCGGCATTTGCGGCACTCAACGGTTCGATCAAGCCCTATGTCTCAAATGACACCGGCGTGAGCGAGTGGGGCTACGAGACGCTGAAGCAACCGACTGTCCAGCCCAAAGGCCTGTGGCCAGGCACAGAGAACGGCCTTCCAGATAAGCCTCGCGCATTCACTGACATCAAAAGCTACCACGCTCACTTTTATTTTGATCAGGACACCTTCGAGAAGGCGGCGCTCATCCGTCGCTGGGCCGGCGAACGATTCCCGGTGGAACTCGGGGATTGGAATCTGGCACCGCGCGGCCCTCATGTCACGCCTTCGTTCTACTTCGGATTCACAAACGACCTGCTCACGGTCGTCATCCCGTGGCTTCAGCTCAACAGCCTGGGCCTCACGATCCTGGTGCATCCGAACACCGATGATCCGCGCGCAGATCACCTCTACTACACGCTTTGGGTGAACCGCTCTCAGCCGGTCAATGCTTTCAACATGAAAGCGCCTCTCGATCAAAACGGTAAGGTGCGCGTTGAGAAGATTCTCCCGAACGTGACGCCGACTGTAAAGCTCGAAGTCTAACCAGTCTTGTTCTTCCTGTGCTGGGATCTGTCCCGGTCTCAGCACAGGAAGACGCTCGCACGCACATAAGGACGAAGCCCAGCATGCGTCTTGCACCATTGGTCAGTACATTCCTTCTCTCATCGACTGCGCTCATTGCGCAGACATCTTCGTCGCCTATCTCCGTAGACCCTCCAGCCGATCCAACATCGCCAGCAAGCCTTGTCGAGATCGCGGTGCCCTCGCACGGTGCTCAACTGCTAGGTGCGTTTTACCTTGCTTCAGGCTCACAGCCCCATCCGACCGCAATCATTTTTCACGGCTTCCCCGGCTACGAACAGAACCTGGATTTAGCGCAGACATTGCGCCGCGCGGGATACAACGTACTCGCGGTGCATTATCGAGGGAGTTGGGGCGTCTCTGGAAATTTCTCCTATCAGCACACGATTGAAGATGCAGACGCCGAGGTCGAGTGGATCACCTCAGCAGACATCGCCGCGAAGTATCATGTCGACCCCAGGCGCGTCGTACTGATTGGGCATTCCCTGGGCGGATATATGGCGCTCTCCGCAGCAGCGCATCATCCTGGCGTAGCCGCTGCCATTTCGATCTCCGGTGCGTCGATCGGTCATCGCTTCGCTGGTTTGAAAGAGGAAGAGAAGCAGACAGCAGTATCTCAATTCACCTCCCGCGTTAACCCTGTTGACCTTTTACCCCTGAGTGGCACCTCAGCCGCTGCATTGGGTGCAGAGGTCTTCGACCATCGCAATGAGTGGGACTTCCTCAATCTTGCTCCTGCGCTTGGGAGCCGCCCCATCTTGTTGATCACCGCAGCGGATGGAACCGGCCCCAACAGCGATGCGCTCCTTCACGCGTTGCAGGCCGAAGGCAACACCCAATCCGAGCACCTTGAGATCAAAACCGATCACCCATTCAGCGATCATCGTATCGCGCTGCAGGCCACCATCCTGGACTGGCTTGCTTCACACGTTCACGATTAAATAGAAGCGGCAACGCCTTCATCACACACCCAGACATGATAAGAATGCGGCCTCGCTGATACTCGCGCTCCTGCACCTCTGCGCATAGCGCTCCCACAAGCACTTACCTTCTCAAGGCAAGTATCACGCTGAAATAGCACAAAGACTATTTCACTCATGACGTAGTCTTTGTGTTACGGTAAGTGCCATGCATCCAGTCAGCCACAGCGCAGAATCTTTACGGAGATCCCATGCGCATTTCGTGTGCGGACGATGTTCGGCTCGCCGGTAAGCCGATATCCTGACAAGCTTGCTATCACAGCCAAGTCCATCTCGAGTCTCACAAGATTCGAGATGATCTAACCGGGCCCCTCCCTCTCGATCTCCGCGCCCACGGCATCGCGTGTATGCAGCACTGTCTCTTCGAGGCAAGATTTCGTCCTCGCAGGTTTCGGATGCCCCCTGGCGATCACCGGGTCGTATCAGCACATACTCGAAACTTCGGGACATTCCCGTAGTACACGGCAAAGTCTTCCTCAAAACTGCCGCAGATACATACCCACATCTGCCCCAACTGAATCAATTGCGAGGACTATTGATGAGACACCTCTTTTGGAGACCTGGTGCAGTCTTACTGCTTTTTGTAGCCTCACTGATTGCCGCGAATACACTTCGTGCGCAGACATTCCGCGGCAGTATTTCCGGAACAATCGAAGATCCAAGCGGAGCCGCTATCGGCAATGCGAGCATTCAGCTATTAGGACAAGAGACAGGCCTTACCCGGCAGACTACCTCCACGGTCGACGGTAACTACACTTTCCAGGATCTCCCTCTTGGAAAATACACGCTGACCGTTACCGCATCCGGCTTTGCGGTCGCGCGGATTGAAAACATCACGACACGCCCAGGCGAGGTTTACTCCCTGAGTCCGAAGCTTTCACTGGCCAGCTCCACGCAGAGCGTGAATGTCAACGCAAACGCACTGACGCTGGACACCGAAAGCTCCACCAACAGCTCTGTCGTCTCCGACAAAGCCGTTGCAAATATCCCTTTGAACGGCCGTGATTTCACCCAACTCATTAAGATCGTGCCCGGATATAACGGCGCCGGATCTTTGAATGGCACGCGTACGAACCAGAACAACTATCAGATCGATGGCGCCGACAACAATGACATCTGGCAGAACAGCGCCGCGGCAAATCAGGGCGGCGTCGGTTCCATTGCCGGAGTCACGATTCCAATCGATTCGATCGACCAGTTCAGCGTGCAATCACAGGGCAATGCAGAGATCGGACGCAATGGTGGCGGCCTGATTTCGCTCGCGATCAAGAGCGGCAGCAATCAGATTCATGGATCGTCGTACTACTTCAATCGCAATGAATTCTTTTCTGCACGCAGCCCGTTTCTAGCCACTGACGCGACCAAGCCCGAACTTCGCAATCAGCAGTTCGGTGCTTCGGTCGGCGGTCCGATCCTCAGAAATCATCTCTTTTACTTTGTGAACTACGAACGGCAGATGTACACGATTCAAAACAGCGCCTATGCTGTAGAGCCGACAGCAGCCTATCTGACTGCTGCGACAAATCTGCTTGCCGCTCACGGCTTCGGGGTGAACTCGCTCTCGCAGAGCCTGCTTACATTGTGGCCGGACGCGAATGGCTCGGGACCCGCTTCGTCCAGCGGCAACTATCTCGACGAGCATCCGCAGAAAGGCTACAGCGACAATGCAATCGGCAAAATCGACTGGCAGATTTCTGACCGTCAGTCTCTCTCCGTGCGCGCATTCGTAGGCACGGGACGGCAGTACGCCGCGGTGGGAACGAACGTCTATGACTACTATCAGGTCGCACCGGACATCACGCAAAACTTTACCGCCGTGCACAACTTCGCATTCACACCTCACCTCAGCAACCAACTTCTGGCGGCCGTAGGCATCTTCAATCAAACATTTAACGACGAGAACCACAGCTTCGATATGCCCGCGCTTGGTCTTGCCGATGGCGTGACCAACCCGTCTCTTTACGGTGCGCCCACGATCAGCATCACCAGCCTCGACACCACCGGCGAAACGCAGCCACTCGGCCGCAAGGACTTCACCGGTCATCTCACCGACACCGCGACCTGGGTCTTCGGCAAGCACCAGCTACGATTCGGCGGCGAGTTTCGACGTAATTACATGGACCTCCAGTACCAACGCAATGTCCGCGGCACCTTCACATTCAATGGCACAGCGACCGAGGTCAACACTTCAACCGGGCAAACAAACGTAACGCTGCCGACGGGTGCAACCTCGTACTACACCGACACAACCTATGGCGGCAGTGACGTGCGCGCGCTGGCCGACTACCTTGCGGGCTACGTGGCTAGTTCCACCTTCACGCAGGGCTACCTGCGTCGCGATATCTACCAGAACACCTATTCGCTGTACGCTTCGGACATCTTCCAGGTGATACCGAAACTGACTCTCAATTACGGTCTTCGTTACGACTACAACGCACCGTTTCACTCGCCAGGCGTGTTGTCTGACTTCCGCCCAGGCAATACCTCAGCGGACGCCTTCGGACTCGTTCAGCCTGGAGCAGGCATCGACAAGATCTACCCCGGAAACTTCACCAACCTTGCGCCTCGCATCGGCTTTGCCCTGCAGTTTGCGCCACGGGTAGCCATCCGCGGAACGTATGGCATCTTCTTCGACGCAATTAACTTCAACGGCTTCTTCGATAATCGTCCAGGCAATGGCGCCGCGGTGGGCGTGCAGGCCAACCCTACAGGCGCAACTCCCGTGGAGACTCTCACCGGCACCTACTACCAGTGGAAATACAATGTCGATCCATTCACGAATGCGACCACACCGTCTGTCTACGGCCTCGCAAGCGTCGATCCTAACTTCCGCACGGCATATATCCAGAACTTCAACACCAACCTCGAATATCAGCTGAGCAGAAACACGATCTTCCAGGCCGGCTATGTCGGTTCCCTCGGCCGCAGGCTTTTCCAGCTCGTAGATATCAACCAGGCCACGCTCAGCTCTACGGGCACGACAGCTACCAAGAACATCCAGACCCGGCGCCCCTACTACTCTGCCTCTGACATCGCGAATGCGGAGGTGATTGCTGCGATCAACGACATTGCCAGTGTTAGCACGTCAAACTACAACTCGCTGCAGCTGAGCCTGCGCACATCGGGCTATCACGGCCTCACGGCGCAAGGTTCCTATACCTACGGGCACGCTCTCGATACCGTGTCTGGCACTCGTGGATTTGCTCCCCAGAATTCGGCCGACATCTCCGGCGAATACGGCAACTCGGACTTCGATGTACGCCATACCTTCAACGGCTACATCGTGTACGAGGCTCCGAAGTTCACCGATCATCTTCCTCTCCTGACGAAGGGCTGGCAAGGAAATGCCTTTATCAGCGCATTCACCGGCACTCCCTTCTCCGTAAAATCAGGAGCCGACAACAGCCACACCGGTGAGAATCAGGACCGCGCTGATCAGGTAGCATCTCCGGCAGCGGGCATTACGCGCCGCCTGGTACGAACCAGCACCACCTCTGCACCCTACTACCTGTGGGATTCTTCCTCCTCCTGGGTGGCGAATCCTGCAAATACCTTCGGAACCTCTGCGCGCAATGCTTATCGAGGACCGGCGTTCTCCACGGTCGACGTCGCGCTGGTAAAAAACACGCCCATCCACAAAAACGTTACATTCCAGTTGCGCGCGGAAATGTTTAACGTGTTCAACCGCACAAACCTCGCCAATCCAACCGCCACGCTCAGTTCTTCGAGCTTTGGGCATGTTTCCGCAACGCGCAACAATAGCGGAGCGCCGGGCATTGGCCCAGGCGAACCCTTCAATGTGCAGTTCGCAGGCAAGTTCATCTTCTAACCCGTCTCAACATAGCTCGAGGAAGGGTGCGGCTTCGGTCGCACCTTTCTCTTCTCATTACGGCGAGCCAGCAGGCCCCCCTGTCGTGTCCCTCGTCTCCTTTCCACCTGCACTCCATGCTGCGTCTTCTCTTTCCAACAGGAGCTTTTGATGAAACATCTCGTCTCCATCGCCCTGGTTCTGGCGACTGCACCATCGCTGCTCGCACAGGAACCTGCGCGTCCTATCGTATTTCCGGCAGTCCCAGGGCCAATCACTGCAAAATATAAACCCGATGCTGACAGAATTCTCGCCGCGGCGTTACAGGACACGGACGGCTACAACGATCTCGAATATCTCTGCGATCACATTGGCAACCGCAACTCCGGCACGCCTCAATTGAACACCGCGATTACATGGGCCGCAGACCTCATGCGCAAGGCAGGTCTTGAAAATGCGCAGATCCAACCGGTAGATGTTCCTCACTGGGTGCGCGGGGACGAAAGCGCCGAGTTTGTAGCTCCTATAAAGAAAAAGATTCACTTGCTCGGTCTCGGAATGAGCGATGGAACACCTCCCGAAGGACTTACAGCGCAGGTCGTTTTTGTACATACCTTCGAAGAACTGGACGCATTGCCCGATAGCGCAGTCAAAGGCAAGATCGTGGTATTCAATCCCGGTTGGCACGGCTACGGCGTCAACTCCGGTTATCGCACTGGCGGCCCCTCGCGCGCGGCGGCGAAAGGTGCGATCGCAGCACTCATACGCTCAGCGACTCCGCTCGCACAGCAACTGCCGCACACCGGAACCCTGCGGTACGCACCGGACGCGCCGAAGATTCCCGCGGCCGCCATCTCCATCGAAGATGCAGAGCTGATCGAACGCCTTGCCCACCAAGGGCCAGTCACTGTTCATCTGAAAATGGATGCACAGCAATTACCGGATGTTCAAGCTGGCAATGTTATCGGCGAAATTCCCGGCAGTGAGCATCCCGAGCAGGTTGTCGTTCTCGGCGGACACATCGATTCATGGGACGTTGGCCAGGGCGCTCAGGATGATGGCACTGGAATCATGGCCACCTTCGAAGCTGTCAGCCTGCTGCACAAACTCGGATTGCATCCCAAACGCACCATTCGACTCGTCTTCTGGGTGAATGAAGAGAATGGCGGCGCAGGTGGACGTGCCTATGCAAAGCTCGTTGGCGACAAAGTCGGCAATCATGTCGCGGCCATCGAGATGGACAACGGCGCGGAGCGGCCGTTGGGAGTGGCATATGGTTCCTTCGGGCCGCCGCGCACACCAGGAGATGATCGTCCAGGCACACCGCGCGTGAATCCGGGGGCCGCCTTTGATATCAAGAGACTTTCACCCGAGGAGAAGAAGTCGGTGGATACCCTCCTCGATCTGGTCGATCTGCTCAAGCCAATCGATGCCGCGGGTTGGTCTCCGGGAGGAGGCGGTTCTGACATCGGTCCTATCGTGGCCGAAGGTGTACCGTCCTTAAGTCCGCGTACCGTGGGAGAACACTATTTCGACTGGCACCACACCGAAGCGGACACCTTTGACAAGGTAGACCTTGAAGATTTCCGCCGAAATATAGGACTGCTCGCCGTAACCACTTACGTGCTGGCAGACATAGACGGCAGGCTAACTGGACGCAAAGGCACCGCGCGCGAATAACGCCTGCTGAAGTTTACCTTTCTTGTGACGGGGTCTTCATGCGAGAAGATGAATGCTGGATTCTCTGCATAAAGATCCCGTTCATTCCATATCTTTCTTCTGCGGCATGTGCTTGACACTTATCGCGGCTTGCCAACCGCACTCGCCCGGCTCACTTCGTTCAACTTGCCTGTCTTCACATCGTAGATATAACCGTAAATGGGAATAGCGCCTGGGATAAGTGGGTGATTACGGATACGTTCCACGTCGTCCACAACTGCCTGCTCGGCATCTGGAATCGTGAGCCATTCAATAAACTCACCGGCTCGGGAACCCGGCCCCGCGCCTACATCGCGAAAGCCATCTGCACTTAGCTCTGCCGTCTCAAGGCTGCTTGCAAGAAGACCGCGGATTCCATCGTTGTTGAAGAACAACATGCCACAGTCGGTGTGATGAATAACAAAAAACTCGCGCGTGCCAAGAAGCTTATAGCTGATGACGAGTGAGCGGATTGCATCATCACTGGCGCGGCCTCCGGCATTGCGAATGACGTGAGCATCCCCTTCTGCTAGCCCTGCATATTTCGCTGGGTCCAGTCGGGCATCCATGCATGTCAACACGGCGAAATGACGCGCGGGCGGCAATCCCAGCTTGCCCTTATCGCCAAACTCCGATGCATAGCGTTCATTTGCGTTCAGGACTTCTGTCAGGATCTCACTCATGGCATGCCTCCCTGGCTACTCAGCCTTGTTTGGATCTACCTCATGGATTGGGAGGTCCCAGTGATTCGTCGTCAGCTCCCACCTTCTGTTCTCATCTTTACGGAATGCTGCCTGGTCCGGAAAGAGCTGCTTGGCAACCTCAGCCTCAGATTGTCCCGGGGGAGCATCATGCGAGGCGCGCGTAATCACAATGCGATAGTCCCAACGCGATTCTTCGCTTGTATGAAGACTGGGAGCCCATACGGTGTAACTGAGGACATAGCCCAGTTGCTTCTGACGATCCAGGATCGCGAGCTGGTATTTGCGGAAAAGATCAAACCATTCGTCATGAAATCCATATCGCACCCGATATACCCACTCGATCGTCTCGGGATGCGCGGCCGGAGAGGCTGTGGCTGGAGCCTGATAAGCGTTTGCGGGAGAAGAAAAAGATGGAAGCATGCCGAACAGCATGGCGGCGAGCAAGAAACGGCGGATATACGTGACAGTCTGCAAGAAGCTCCTCCAGAAAAATAATCGTTCGAGCCCGACAACGGGCTACTTGTCGATTCTGGATGAGTCGGGAAGGAATGCCACAGTGCCAGCGCTCACCCAGCTAATTGCCGGAGAAGGTACAACAGCGCTCTAGCCGCTTTGACATGAAGCGAAACTAGCATAGCCAGCAAAGAGCGTCAATATAAGATAGAAATCGCAAATGACTTGCTTTTTGCCAGCCTCATACGATGAGCTATGGAAGTAATTCCACTTCAAACCGACGCTCAAAGGCAGCTCTGCGACTCCGTAATTGGCTCTTGCGCTCTGCCGCATTCAAGGTTGCTATCCCCGCAGGCAATTCGCTCTTGAGAGTGTCTCGTGTTACAACCGCCGTGCGAATAACAGACGGGCCAGCCGCATCACCGCTTTCTCGCAATCCCTGCCAACGCAGCATAATAATTCCCTCCTCCAGCCCAGCCGCGTCGACCCAGTTGGCGACACCAGGATCCCAGCTCGAAACGACAAACGTGATCGTTCCATCTGCATTTGCAACCGCCTGCCTGTTATTCAGGCTGCTTTGGTGATCCCAGTAGTCCGGCGTTACGCCCCATACATTGCTGACCGGAAGTGTGCAGTACGATGCCCCGCCTGGATTCAGCGTGACGATGAGACCTTGATTCGATCCAAGACGGAAATGCCCTAGCGCATTCCGCTGCGTCACGAGGAAACCGGCCTTGTCTCCCGGCCTGCCAGGCTGCGGCAGCTCGTTCGGAGGCAATGCAAGAACGGGAGCCTGGAGATGCGCGATGATGTGATCAAGCCGATTGCGCAAACGGACGACAATCCGCCGCTCGAGCTCTGTATCGTTCTGCTCTTTCTCCGGCGGAGGACCACTTACGCGTCTCACTTCGATGCTGTCGACGTTTTCTTTACTCCAGTCGGCCAGCGTATTTCGGATCAACAACGCATTGCCGGCCTCCGTTAACTGGATGTGATTAGAACGATCGCCAGCGGGCGTGTTGTCTAAAGTAATTTCATAGGATCCATCAGCTTTGACTTCCAGCTGCTTCTGACCGATGTTCGCCAGTGTGCGCCATCCATCGAGGTTGCTGAAGGAGAAGTTGGAATCGATAGGGCCTGGAGCATGCCGCTGGCCTCTGATCACGTAGCTGGAATTCGCTTCGACCGGAACGAGAAAATATTGCGTGTCTGGATTGTCGATTCCCCATCGTCCACCGGAAACTTTCGTCTGAAACCACGTATGGGGAGGAATGGAAATCTGGATCACGCGCGGCCTGCGTGGATCACCGTTGACGACTTCAAGGCTCACAAGAAAAGCCAGTTCTTCCAGTGAATCATGCGCTTGTGTCTGCGTGGAGGGCAGCAATTGTGGCCACTGCGCTTTCCACTTCGCCTCCAGCGATCGCAACTCAACCTGCAGATCCGCTCGTGCGAGCAAGCGCATTGCGTGTCGTTCGGCAGCGATCTGATCCCGCGCGCTTTGCGGAGAGAATGATCTTTCAGCAACAGAGCTAGCGTATGCATGCAGATTGCAGGCGAGGAGAAACAAGCTCAGCGCCGCTACAGGCAAGAAGCCACGCGCAAAACGAGTGAGCGTTCTGGACAAATCACCAAAATTCCGCACATCGGCCATAGGAATCCATTTCACACGCAATAAAAACAGCACTTGCCAGGACTAGACCTCACATAGTCCGGCGCAGTGCAATAACATGCATCTAAAGTCACGGTCCCCGGAGTTGCTCGCAGGGACCGTAACGATCAACAGCTCTATCAGAACAATATTTTTGCGGCGATCTGAGTATTGAACGGCTCACCCGGACCGATTCCCGGCGAACCGTTCGAATCACCAATTGTGTCGCTCACGATCCCAAAGGAACTCGAACCAAAGGTTCCACCAGGCTGCGCATAGTTGTTGCGGTTATAGAGATTAAACATCTCTGCTCTCAGTTGCAGTGTCAGTCTGTCCCACAGCTTCGTATTCTTGAACACCGAAAGATCGATATCTCCATAACCAGGTCCGAAGATCTGATTGCGGCGAAGATCGCCATAAGTGCCGGCTGCGGGCTGTGCAAACGCTGCGGGATTAATCCACGGAACGCCACTCGATGTGATCGAGTGAGTGATCCCGGCATGGGGATTTCCAACCAGATTAGGCCGCTGATACTTCTCACCGGTGCCGCTGTTATCCGAAGAGGTCGCGATATTGAAAGGGAGCCCACCACGGAAAGTTGCAGCCGCATTGATCTCCCAGCCGCTCGATATCCAGTCGCGCCCATGACCAAGGCGCGGCAGCGTATAGAAAGCAGCCGCATTGAAGTTATTCCGAGTGTCGTAGTCGCTGTTTCCGTAATCGCCCTTCAGGTTTCTGCTGTTCTGAGGCAGTCGGCTGCGATATACCGTCATATCGTCCAGGTTATGCGACCAGGTGTAATTGACCACCGTCGAAAGCCCGTGGAAGTTGCTGGTTCGCAGCGTGCTCTGGAGCGAGTTGTAATTCCCGTTGCCGTTGCTTTCAACCTGATTGATAACGCCATAATCCGGATACTCGCTGTAATACGGCCGGGTGCTCTGCACAGGAGTTGTTGAAGTGGCATTGAGTGGAGTTTGGTTGATATCCGCAAGCGTAATCTCTTTCCGGCTCTCGCTTCCCACATAGCCGATTGAAAGGACCGCTCTTGAGCCAAGGCTCTGCTGAATGCCAAGCTGATAGTTGTAGGTGTAGGGAGTACGGAAGCGAGGATCGACTGAGAATATACCGACGATCGAAGCCGCACCGGTGTCAAAAATTGGCTGGCCACTTACGATCGTGTAACCCGATGGGGTGAACGTCTGCACAGGACTGGTTCCCGCGGGATTGCCTTCGAAACCGTTCGGGCCGCCATTGCTTGGCCGGTTATCAAAGAAGGGGCTGAGGCTCGATGCGTCGTAGTACACACCGAATGATCCGCGCAGCACCAGACTTCCATTCTCACGCGGCTGGTAGGCAAAGCCGAAACGAGGACCAAAGTTGTTGCGGTCCTGCGGATAAAGAGTATCGAGCCCTTCCCCAAGAACCGACAGGCCCGTTGCGGTAGCGGGAATAAAGGTCGGGAGATTGTCGTCGTTGTTATAAAGAGGGCCGACATAGTCATAACGAAGGCCGTAGTTAACATTCAGGCGCGGTGTGATCTGCCAGGCATCCTGGGCAAACAGATCGTAAGTATTCACATAGATCAGGCGCTCTGCATTTCCTTTCGCAAAGGAAGACGTATCCACCTCACCTGCAAGAAAGTCGGCAAGGGCTTTCACCGTCGATCCATATCCGTTCGGATTATTGGCGTACCCCGTATGATCTACACCCTGCGATCCATCGAAAGCGAACGTGCCGAGTGAATTGCGAAAATAGAACTCGTCGAGCTGCGCTCTGCGATATTCGCCGCCAAACCGGAACTGATGCTTGCCGATGTCATAGGAAAGCGCATCGGTAATGTGGCCTGTCACATCATTGCGACCCTCGGGCGGAGTTTCGCCCGTGCCATCAAAGCCGGAGATATTAATGCTCGGAGCTCCACTATGCGAGGCGCCGGTGTTTAGACCGAGTGCGATGACATCAATGTTAGTGTCAAAATCATGAAACACCTGGTTATATGTGCTCACGCCGAGAAGAATCTGATTGACCAGCTTCGGACTGAATATCCGGTTGTAAACCACCGAATAGTTTTGGACGTGTATCGGTGCAACTTCGTAGAAGTTCTTAAGATTCGAACCCACAGGTGCGATCTGGTTGCCTTGGCCAATCGCCCAGCGCGCAGAGATCGTATTCCGATCGTTGAAGCTGTGATCAAGCTTGACGATGCCGTTATTGCTGTAACCCGTCTCTGGATCAGGGCTGATGTAGTTGTTTGCGGATGCTGGCCCGGTTAATGCATAGGCTGGATAGAGCGCTCCGATCAAGGCCGTTGAGACTGGGTTAACGGAAAGACCGTTCGCGGCAAGCAAGCTCTCTGCCTGCCCCTGGTATGCGGTAGATGGCTCTGTCGCCAGTCCCGATAGTGCAATCGTAAATTGCTGACGTTCAAATGCGCTGAAGAAGAATGTTTTGTTGCGAACGATTGGACCGCCGAGGGAGTAGCCGAAGTTCTCATTTCGTAGCTCGCGTTTCGGTACAAACACAGGACTCGCCGCGAGCGCTTCGTTGCGGAGGAAGTAATATCCACTGCCGTGTAGTTCATTCGTACCAGACTTGATGATCAGGTTTGCGGTCGCCCCGGGATTGCGGCCGGTCTCCGCATTCGACTGCGTCTGCAGTGAAAACTGATCGATCGCATCGATCGGAATCATGGTGCCGGCGATGCCTCCGATACCACTTTGATTGATAGCGGAGTTGTTCGCCCACAGATCGTTGTTGTCCGTTCCGTCGATCTGCCAGTTCGTCTGGTTCGAACGCGCGCCGTTCACTGATCCCAGCACGCCCGAATAGCCCCCGAACCCTGGCACGAAGCCTACGACCTTCTTGAAGTCTCTCGAGTCAAGCGGCAGATCTTGAAGCGACTTCCCAGCAATGACAGAGTTGTTCACGCTTGAAGCCGAGTCGAGCGAGAGCGCCGAGGCAGATACCTGCACCGTAGTGTTGACGGTTGAAACCGAGAGTTTCAGAGGCAGGGCGAGGATGACGCCAGCGTTGACGGAGACACCTTTGACTACGAGAGTCTGAAAGCCGCTGGCCTCGACCTGAATCGTGTAGCCTCCAAGCGGCAGATCCTGGAAGCCGTATTCCCCCGCTCCGGACGAAACGGTGCTATGGGTCAGCCCGGTCGCATCTGCGGTCGCTTTCACACCGACATTCGGAACGGCTGCTCCTGTGTTATCCGTGACGGATCCGCTAATTCCTCCACGGAAGGTCTGAGCTGCCGACGGCAAGGACCACAGCACAATAGCAGCAAAAAAGAGATGGAATTGCCTGAGAAATGAAGTACGGCGTGACATAGAAATGGCCTCACAAGCTACAAGGGGTGTTTTATCCGGCCGTGGGCCCGTGCCTTCTCATGGATCACTGTGAATGCTTTTGCATTCATTGTGATGGAGAGCGGATAAATCCCGAAGAGGAAGCAGAGCGTCCGTGGCCACGTGTGCGGTGGGCAGGTGCCTCTGCTTTTGTAGCTCGCGTCGCCGTTAACCGACCAAGCCTGGACCGCAGATGACAACACATACCCGCCGGGTATATGTGGACATACGACAATAATGTCCGCTGTTCGCTCTCTGCATGGTCTGAATCTTAATGAGCCTTAGCAAATCCCGCAAGATATAAATTGATCCTTCGCAAAGAGGCTCTCAATATCCCGCTGCCTTGCCGAACTTATGACGCTGATCATCGGCACCAAACAGAATGTGGGTCATGGGATCGATATAGATCATCTCGCTGTCTCCCCATACGCCGGGATTCTTTTCGTCGGCTTCATTTGAGCGATTCACCTGATAACCAGAGGACCGCAATGCGCTCACGGTGTCGAGTGAAAAAGCCTTCTCAACTTCGATCCGGTCGGGCAGATACTGGTGATGAAACCTGGGCGCATCCGCGGCCTGCTGTACGTCGAGATGGTTGTCCAGGATGCTGATCAAGTCATTTGCTACGGTCGTGATGATGGTCGATCCACCCGGCGACCCAAGCACCAGCAGCACCTTGCCATGCTTCAACACGATGGTGGGCGTCATGCTCGAGAGCGGTCTCTTATTCGGAGCGATGGAGTTGGACGGCCCCTGGATGAGCCCGAACATATTCGGAACTCCGACTTTCGAGGCAAAATCATCCATCTCATTGTTCAGCAAAAAGCCGAGCGATCCTGCAGTAACGCCAGAACCGAAAAGACCATTCAGCGTATAGGTGTTCGAAACTGCATTGCCTTCGGCATCGACGACGGAAAAGTGCGTTGTCTGGTCCGACTCATGTCCGGATGCAGCTTGCGGCACAGGTGGAAGGTATCCAGCCGGCCTTACCAACGAAGCAGAAGGCGAAGGCGCGTGGGGATCGATCGTCTTTCGCCATGCTGCAGCATAAGCAGGATCGGCCATCTGGTGAAGCGGATTCGTTGTGAAATCTGGATCGCCTAGATAGTCTCCACGATCCATATAAGCCCGGCGATACGCTTCGACAAGGTAGTGGACCTGCTCCGGCGTGCGATCTCCCATCTTGCTCAAGTCGAAGCCTGAAAGAATATTCAGAGACTCCAGTAGGACGATTCCGCCGGACGATGGTGGCGGCGAAGTAAGGATGTCGTAGCCGCGATATTTCCCATATAAAGGTGTGCGCTCCTTCACCTGATATGCGGCTAGGTCGGCTGTGGTGATCAGTCCGCCTCCCTTCTGGATCTCAGCCGCGAGCTCCGTTGCCATGCTTCCGGTGTAAAAGGTCGATGGATCCTTTGAGATCCGGGTGAGCGTTTCCGCGAGCTCAGGCTGAACGAATCTCTCTCCGGCCTGATAGAGATTGCCGTTCCTTTGGAATAGCTTCCGTGATTCAGGGAACTTCGGCAGATTGCGCGCGACACTCATGCTATGTGCTTCTTCAGGCGCGAGGATGAAGCCTTCGCGTGCGAGCCGTATCGCTGGCGCTATCACCTGCGCCAGAGTCAGCCGTCCGTATGTCTTCTCCGCATAGGCCAGTCCTGCTACGGTGCCCGGAACCCCAATGGCTTTGTATCCCACCGTGGATGCTCCCGGGACGATGTTCTTCTGCGCGTCCAGATACATGTCAGCGGTAGCGGCCGCGGGCGCTTTCTCCCTGTAATCGATAAAGTGCGCTTTCCCGTCATGCATCCGGATCAGCATGAAACCGCCACCGCCGATATTGCCGGCCTGCGGGAAGACGACTGCCAATGCGAAGCCCACGGCAACCGCAGCATCTACGGCGTTGCCGCCCTCCTTGAGTATCTGCAGGCCCACATCCGATGCGTCGTGGTGAATCGTAACAACCATGGCATGCTTAGCCGCGACTGGCTTTGCGCTGTCTGCGGTCTGCGCCATCGAGGTATTCGTTACTAGACCCACCATCAGGGAGCTGACAATCCACTGCGCAACACCGCGCATCCGGTACACCTCGAGTCATCGATTAGATTGGAGAAAAAGACCTGACGATCATTTTGCTGATGCAATACAAGCTTCGCGGCGATTGCGGAATCAGCTTAGAGAGACGGACATGCGAATGAGGAACAACAAAGCGCGCGAGTATTCGCAGCGCTGGCCAGAGTCACGTATCCGGCAAAGAATCGCATGGATCGATGGTGCCGATACGCTCGGGAATTGTCAACTTATGAGAGGCATTTGCACCCTGCAATCATCTCGCAGTTCGCGCGGTTACATCCGATAGCGCGGAATCTCTTCATGAAGAGAAGGCAGACAGGAGATAAGCACCAGCAAGAGATCGTTCAACGCATTGCAGATCAGGCTCAGCGGTATCTTGCAAAAATCACCCTCGTCAGTAGAAAAGACGTGCATCCATCCAGCAGGGTGATGCCTTCCGGTGCCGGGCATGGCGTCGAGTCTCGAAGCATGCCCGGCAAATGCTGCACGAAGGATTCAGCTTAACGCCTCACTGAGGACCTCCGAAATAACTGCTGCCTGCATGCTGGTGGTGTTCAGCGCGCGCAGCCGCGTTTAGAGCGTCGAGGCCCGAGCTCAGCGTAGAGGCATTGAAGGACTGATCCTGCGCGCTGAGCGGTCCGGACCAATCGAAGCCAATCTGGTCGTAGATGTTCAAGTCGTTCTCCCAGATCGAAGATGCATTCTTGTGTATGAAGTCCAGATACGACTGGTCGCCTGTCACCTGGTAAAGCGCCTCCAGGTTGCGGATGAAAATGCCCTTGAACTGGGTCTGATCGGGATTCTCGCCCGGGCAGGATCCGGAGCAGGGCTCCGTCAGAACACCGTCGGAACTGACCAGCGTGCTGATTGCTGCATCCGCGATCTGCTTCGCCTCCGTGAGATAGGTCTCATCGTGCGTTCCCTGATAGAGAGCGGCGAGGCCACCAAGAATGACGCCCTGGTTGTAGGTCCATGTTGTCTGACCATTGTTCTGACAGGAAGTAGTGAGACCGTCGTTGATAAGGTTCGACGAGTTGATAAGCCCGCTTGCATTGAACCAGGTCAGCTCTTTTTGCGCCCACTGCAGATACGACGCCTGATGGGTGACCAGGTAGAGGCGAGCAGACAGCTCTAGGAAGAGCTCATTCGTGACCGAGTTCGTATAGGCGTTTGTGGTCTGCCAGATAAGACCGCCCCCGCACTGGGAAGGTGTCCATGCCTGCGTCACATACGAGAAAATCTTTTCCGTCATCTGCAGATAGGCAGGGTTGCCCGTAAACTCGTATGCGTCAAGCCACGTGAGCGCCCACCACTGGGTATCGTCGTAAGCGGTATCGATGAAATCACCCGGCGTCGGAGACGGCGCCTCGTTGACTGCCTTCGCGAAGGTGTTGGAGACATCGCTCAGGTATGTTCGTGAGCCGGTGCGCTTCATGTAATCGATGATCGCGTTGAGCGCGTTCGCAGAGTTCCACCAGCCAGTCGTGTTGAACAATCCGGTCGAGGAGTCATAGTAAGTCTGCAACTCCTCCACTGCGGACTCGGCCTTTCCATCGGAGCCGGTGAGCGGATCGGTAGAGACCTGCGGGCTGGGAGTTGAGTTGCCCGCTGCGCTGGTTGCGACAACCGTGGCGTAGAAGACCTTGTCGCCGCCGGATTTGCCACCAAAACCACCGCCCTGAGATTGCCCCGATCCCTGCGTCTGATTCTGAAGCGGAAGCTGTACTGTAGTGCTCGTGACCCCATTACCGCAACCGGTGACCTTCGCATTTGGACTCGAAGCATCCTGAGCTGAAGGCTGCGCGGTGACATACACCTCATAGCCGGTGATGGTCGGCAATCCGGAGCCGCTGCACTGGGCCGGAACGCTCCAGTCGACCTTGATGCTGTCTCCACGCAACTGCGCCGACACACCGGTGGGAGGCTCTGGTGGTGCGACAACCTGCTTCCACGTCACATTCTTGAAGTACACCGTGAGCGCCGATGAGCCGCTATTATCGGGGTCTACCAGCTGAAACTCCGGGGTGCTGGGTGCAACCACAACGGTATTCGGCGCAAGGATCTTGACGGTTTCAGTGATCGTCTGGAAATTCGGAGTCAACGTCACCGGCGCGCCGGAAACATTCTCGTTGCCATCCCAGGCATTGATCTCTACCGTCCCTGTCCCGGCCACCTGAGCCGAGATCTGGTACGTGTCCCCGGGAATGAATGGTGGATAGCTGTAGATCCAGTCAGAGTGACCGAGCGCTGAGGTTACCTGCCATTCGTACGCCGTCGCACCGTCGTAGGTTGTAGAACTCAGCGTGGAGTCCAGGCCGCCATATGCAATCTGATACAGCGAGAGACCGCTTGCCGGGCCTGCAAGTGTCACAGTCGGGTTGGTGAAATAGATATTCACGGCGGACGTGGTGCTGTCCGGGTCAAGGATCTGGAATTGCGGATTCGGAGACAGCACGGAGACCGTCTCGCTGACCGTCTGGAACTTCGATGTCAACTGGATTGGCGCACTCGTAACATTTTCCTCGCCATTCCAGACATTGAGTGCGGCCGTACCGGTTCCAGCGAGTTCCACCGTGAAGGTGTACATCTCGTCCGTGGGCAACGGCAGCGTGTCGTAGACCCAGTCAGAATGGCCGAGGGCGGAAGCGACCTGCCATTGCAGCGCAGCCTGACCTGCATAAGTGACCGCAGCGAACGAAGCATCCTGACCGCTGTAGGCCAGGGTCCAGTCAGAGACCGCAAGTGGGGGATTATAAGAAGTGGCCTGAGCCCGAATATGTTGTGAAGTGGAAAGGCAAGACAGAAGAAGCATCGCGGACAGGAAACGCACGAACTGCGAGCCTTGCCCCTGGGGCAGGGTCATCTTCAATGGCATGGGGGAGCCTCCGGAAATCGGACATCGATGTGAGTTGCAAGCACTGGAAGCGCTTGCGGTAGCCGTATACGTGTCCCGGGTTTCGACTGTCAATCTGAAAACGCACTCAACGTCATTCGGCGGCTGCTTCGTCGCCGCGTCCTGCACACCTCGGCAGATAACACCGTGGCGACACCAGCTTCGGTAAAATCACCGCGGTAGGCGTGGAGCCTCCGCGTGTGATGCAGGCCGGACTGAAGCTTACCTTCTCATGCATCCCATGTTCGACTTCGCGGAGGGTTCACAACCAGAGCCCTCTGCATTTCTATCTCAGAAGCTCTTTGCCCCACGACAGGAGACTCCCTCCCATGCGACGCCGCTCTTTCCTGAAGTCTTCCGCTGCCCTGACTGCCGCCTCCGCACTTGGGTCGTTTTCGCCGCTCGCCTTTGCGGGCACCGGCTCGAACGACCCTGGCTCCGTTCGCTTTTTGCCGATCAACAGCGGCTGGCGCTTTTCACCTAGGGCCGTATCCGGATTTGAGCAGCCGGAGTTCAACGACTTGGATTTTGTGACCGTCACGGTGCCACATACCACGGTCGCACTGCCTTGGCATGATTTCGATGACAAGGATTACCAGTTCCTCTCCAGCTATCGACGGCGCTTCCGCCTGCCTGCGTCGGCACGTAGCAAACGCGTCTTCGTCGACTTCGAGGGAGCGATGGTAGCTTCCACCGTGTGGATCAATGGCCACAAGCTCGACGAGTATCGCGGCGGCTACACCCCGTTCAGCTTCGAACTGACTGAATACCTGCGCCAGACCGGAGACAATGTGCTCGCGGTCTCACTCGACTCCACCGAGCGCGCGGACATTCCGCCCTTTGGCGGTGAAGTGGACTACATGACTTTCGGCGGTATTTATCGCGAAGTCGCGCTGCGCATAGTGCCGCAGACGTATCTCGACAATATCTTCGTGCGCAGTATCGATCCGCTCGGCGCCGCACCGCGCATCGAGGTCGATAGCTTCCTCGCCTCCGCTGCAAATGCGCGCGGCCTTTCACTGGAAGCGGAACTGCTGGAGGGAAGCCGGGTAGTGGCTATCGCTACTGCGCCCGTCGCCATTGATGCAGCACCTGAGACATTCGCAGCCACTCTTCCGAAGACGCCCGCGCCGGTGTGGGCCAGCTCTCAGGCCACGCGCGATCCCAATCGCGTTACGCTTACGCTTGAGCCGAAAGAAAAATTGCGGCTGTGGGATATTGATGATCCTCACCTCTACACCGTGCGCGTGCGCCTGCTCGAGCATGGCAAGCGCATCGATGAAGACACCCGCCGCATCGGAGTGCGCGAGGCAAGTTTTACTGACAAGGGATTTTCACTGAACGGTCGAGTGATCAAGCTACGCGGGCTTGACCGCCATCAGATGTTCCCATATTCCGGCCAGGCCATGCCGAGACGCGCACAGCGTCGCGATGCGGATATCCTGCGCCGGGAATATCACTGCAATATCGTTCGCACCTCGCACTATCCGCAGTCACGCCACTTCCTCGACCGTTGCGACGAAATCGGGTTACTGGTGCTCGAAGAGATCCCTGGATGGCAGCATATCGGGCCTCTTGCCTGGCAGGACCTCGCTGTCGACAACGTTACCCGAATGATCCGCCGCGACTGGAATCATCCATCGATCATTCTCTGGGGTGTCCGCATCAACGAATCCAGGGACAATCACGACTTCTACACGCGCACCAACCAGGCCGCACACGCGCTTGATCCGAGCCGGCAGACCGGAGGCATTCGTAACTTTGCCGGTTCCGAATTACTCGAGGATGTTTTCACCATCAATGATTTCGGGTTCCCCCTGAGAGCTCCCAACCATCCGCTCTATCTCAATACCGAGTTTGTGGGCCACACCTACCCCACGCGCATGACGGACGATGATGAGCGGCAGCGCGAGCACACACTCCGTCATGCACGCATTCACGATCAGATTGCCTCGAACGCGCAGTATGCCGGCGGCATCGGCTGGTGCGCCTTTGACTACAACACACATTCCAGCTTTGGCGCGGGTGATCGGATCTGTTATCACGGGGTCTTTGACATCTTCCGCGAGCCCAAGCCCGCTGCTGGATTCTACAAATCGCAGGTCGATCCGAAGACAGAGATTGTACTCGAACCTGCCTTCCACTGGGCCCGTGGCGATGAATCGACGATCTTCACTGAAGCGGTCTTCTGCTCAAATTGCGAGATGATCAAGGTTTCTATCCTCGACTACGACAAACCGGAAGCAGGCTTTCAGAAGGTCGCCGAATTGGACCCGAACCATAAGGATTTTCCGCACCTGCAATATCCTCCGTTCTTCTTTCCGCTCAGCGAGCCCGGTACAGCGCATATGAATGTGCCTTGGGGCGACCTGAAGGTAGAGGGATATATCGGCGGAAAGTTAGTGGCGACACGCACGATGTCGGGCTCCGGAGTCTCGCGGCAATTTCATGTCACCGCCGATGATTCTGAACTCGCAGCCGATGGTGCGGATGCGACGCGTGTCGTCTTTCGGGTCACGGATGAGTTCGGATCGCGCAGGCCGTTGGCAGACGATCCTATCCAGTTGCGCCTTGAAGGTCCAGCCACATTGATCGGCCCAGCAGTACTCACCCTCACCGGCGGCAGTGCTGCTGTATGGGTTCGTAGCACCCACACGAGCGGCACTGTGCGCCTGACAGCGAAGCATGCTCACTTCGGAGAAAAATCTGTCGTTATCGCAGTTCGTCCGGTCGAGCAGGAGAGCGTCTAGGATGATGATGTACGCCTTCGTTGCCCGCTCCATCTGCCGCTGCTCTTCCCTTCTTCTTTTTGCTTCCGCAGTATGCCTTCCGCTCGCCGCGCAAACAGCTGTAGAAGACCAGGTCAACCTGCTCATTGGCACTGCCAACGAAGGACAGACCTATCCGGCCGCAGGCATGCCCTTTGCCATGACATCCTGGACGCCGCAGACCCGCGCCGGAGAAACGAAATGCGTCTCGCCTTATTACTACAGCGACAATCGCATTCAGGGTTTTCGCGGTTCGCACTTTCTGAGTGGAGGCTGCGTACCCGACTACGGCAGCATCACGCTCATGCCTGGAACGGGAGAACTGCGCACCGATGCTGTGGCTCGCTCCTCATCTTTTGATCGCACAAGCGAGCATGCTACGCCGTATGCGTACACAGTCGAGTTGAAGGACGCGCACGCCATTGCCTCCATCACTGGCACCACGCGTGCGGGCCTTATGCGCTTTCGTTTCACTGAGGATGCCCCCGATGCATGGGTAGTGCTCGAAGACAATGCACGCGCAGGGGAGGGCTCGGTTGCCGTGCTTGAGAATGGATGCGAGGTCGAAGCTGAAGTCCCGATCCGCCGCGAATATGCAGGCTCTGGCAAGCCCGCTGGATACAGCGCATGGTTCGTTGCACGATTCAGCAGCCCGGTACGCAGCTTTGGCACATACATCGGCGCGCATTCGAAGGACAATCAAAGCGTGCAGCACGGTGACGGCATGCCGCCCGGTGTCATCAACATCGCTGCTACGCGCTCACCTGCTGGCGGAAGCTCCGTAGCGAGCGCACACCTTGCAACCTCCGCACCGAGACCGGGCTTTGGAATTTACCTTCACTTCGGCGCAGTGCATCGTGGGCAGGAGATCTCTGTACGCATCGGCAGCTCCTTCATTTCAGCTGAAGAAGCGCAGCGGAACCTCGATACCGAAATTCCCGATTTCAACTTCGACCGGGTCGAGCAACAAGCTCGTGACGCCTGGCATCAGCGACTCAGCCAGATCCAGGTCGACGGCCATGACCCTGCGCGCACAATTTTCTACACTGCTCTGTACCATGCGATGCTGCAACCGCGCACGCTCAGCGATGTAAGCGGCACATACCCTCGATTTCACGATCATGGCACTGTTGAGCATGTGAAATCCAGCAGCACCGAGTTCGATGACTATTCCATCTGGGATATCTTCCGCGCGCAGGCGCCTCTCATGATGATTCTCGATCCAAGCCTCGAGTCCTCCATGATGCAATCGCTTATCGACAAAGGAACGCAGGGCGGATATCTCCCCATCTTTCCCGCATGGAACAGCTACACCTCGGAGATGATCGGCGACCACGGGGCGGTGATGCTCATCGACGCATACGAAAAAGGTATTCGCAACTTCGATATCGACACGGCCTACATGTTGATGCGCAAGAGTGCGCTGCAACTGCCAAGCGATCGCGCTGAGTATATCGACGGTAAAGGCAGACGTGGTCTCGATTCGTATCTCAAGTACGGATATATTCCGCTCGAAGACCATCTGGACGAGGCCTTCCACAAAAACGAACAGATTTCCCGCACTCTTGAGTACGCATACGACGATGCGATGCTTGGCGACCTCGCAGCACAGCTGGGGCATGACGATGACGCTGCAACCTTCCGTAAGCGTGGCAGCAACTGGCGCAATGTAATCGATCCGACGTCCGGCTATGCTCGCGGGCGTTACGCAAACGGCACGTGGATTACGCCGTTTGAGCCCGAACAACATGCCACATGGATCACGGAAGGGCTGCCTGTTCAGTACACCTTCTTCGTGCCGCAGGATATTCCTGGACTCATCGACTACCTCGGCGGGCGACAGCGCTTTCTCACCGAGCTCGATACGCTTTTCGCGCACAACGCATACGACCAGGGCAACGAGCCAAGCCATCACATTGCGTATCTCTACGCGCTAGCTGGCGATCCAGCAAAGACACAGCAACACGTTCGCCAACTGCTGGACACACAATATGCAGATACGCCGGCGGGGATCCCGGGCAATGATGATGCTGGGCAGATCAGCGCCTGGTACGTGATGAGCGCCCTCGGTTTCTATCAGGTCTGCCCGGGACGTCCCGTCTACACATTGGCAGCGCCACGATTCGACCATATCTCTATCAGGCTACCGAACGGCCATATGCTGCGGATTTTGGCACCGGGGGCACAGTCCGGCAAAATCTATGCCAGCAAGATTACGTTCAACGGAAAGCCCATCACGAACTCGCAAATCCAACACGCTCAACTCATGGACGGGGGCACGCTGCAGTTTGTGATGAGCGACCAACCTCTGACACCACGCAACCCTCAGGACAACCATTAAGATCTGCGTGCGGTTCTTGATCGGGCATCATGGTATGTGGACGCTCATCTCTCATCACCACAGGAGCCATTTCCGTACCGCAGAATTTCAGGAACTGGATATCCTGTCAGCCCGATCTGATAGCCTGCGATCGGCGCAATTGTCGACGCTGTCGTCGCATCTGCGATGGCAGCCTTCAGGTGCGCTCATATTTCTAGCATTCCGGTCATACACAGATGGGAAGCCGCAGGGAGCAGTTTATGCAGAATTCCGATGCACTACCGGTCACATTGTTTACAGGGCAATGGGCTGATCTTCCGTTAGAGGAGGTAGCCCGGCTGGCCTCGGAATGGGGTTATGACGGTCTCGAGATCGCCTGCTCCGGTGAGCACCTCGATGTGTGGCGCGGAGCAGAAGACGATGCTTATCTGGCTGAGCGTACGGAGATTCTGAGAAAGTACGACCTGCGTATCTTTGCCATCTCAAACCATCTCGCCGGACAGGCCGTCTGCGATGACCCGATCGATTTTCGCCACGAGGCGATTGTGCGGAAGCAGGTATGGGGAGACGGTGAGGCCGAAGGGGTCCGTCAGCGCGCAGCGCAGGAGATGAAGCTCACCGCGAAGGTTGCGCGTAAGCTTCATGTCGATACGGTCGTCGGCTTCACGGGCTCACGCATCTGGCCTTATGTAGCGATGTTTCCGCCTGTGCCTGAGTCGGTGATCGACGAGGGGTACGAAGATTTTGCGCGCCGCTGGAACCCGATTCTCGATGTCTTCGAAGAGCACGGGGTGCGATTTGCACACGAGGTCCATCCCGGAGAGATCGCATATGATTACTGGTCCAGCGTTCGCACTCTCGAGGCTATCCAGCATCGTCCGAGCTTCGGCTTCAACTGGGATCCATCCCACATGATGTGGCAGCGCATCGATCCCGTGGGCTTCATCCTGGACTTCCGCGACCGCATCTTTCACGTGCACTGTAAAGACACCCGCCTTTGCCCGGCGCAGGGCCGCGCAGGTGTCCTCGGTTCCCATCTGCCCTGGGGAGATCCGCGACGTGGATGGGATTTTGTCTCGACGGGCCACGGCGATGTTCCGTGGGAAGATGCGTTCCGCACGCTGCGTGCGGTCGGCTATGGCGGTCCGTTTTCTGTGGAGTGGGAAGACGCCGGTATGGATCGGCTCCATGGAGCAGCCGAAGCGGTGAAATTTGTTCGTTCCCTGCTTTGGAAGCGCCCCTCCGCTCGCTTCGATGCAGCCTTCAGTCACAACCAATAGAGCCGAATACGTTTTCCGCTTCCTCGACCAAACGGTGTAGTTCTCACTTGCATTGGACCAGCGTAAGAGCGGGAGTGTAGTCTCTCTGCGAACAAAGGAGAGCCTATGCTGCGTCGTGACTTTTTGCGGTCCCTGGCGGTTGCGGGATTGTTGCCGAATACGCTGCTCAGTCAGCAAACGGCAACTCCCGCGCCACCTCCGCCGGCTCCAGTGCCCTGGACTCTGGGACTGAACCCAAAGACGCCTTTACCGGAGACAGAGACCGCGGACGGCGTTGCGGACGGCGTGACGCGCTTCTTCACGGCGACGCAGCTGGCGGCATTGACTCGACTCTGCGAGCTCCTGCTGCCAGCTCTGGGAGATAAACCCGGAGCCGTGGAGGCGGGCGCCCCGGCATTTCTGGATTTTCTGATCGGACAGTCAGGGGAACCGCGCCAGAAGGTCTATCAGGGCGGCTTGGATTGGTTGCATGCAGAGGCGAAGCAGAAGTACGAGCGATCGTTTGCGGAACTCGATGCGGCACGGGCCGACGCAGTCATCAAGCCCTGGCTGCGGACCTGGATGAGCGACCATCCCCCGACGGAAGTTCATGCGGATTTCGTCAACATCGCGCACGAAGATATACGGACTGCAACCAGAAATTCGAAAGCCTGGAACGATGCAAGCGCAGCTGCGGGTCAGGACTGGGTAACGGGCGGGCTGTACTGGTCGCCGATCGAGCCGGACATGGCAGGACTGGGAGCGACGGCAACACATCTGCCTCAGCATGGAATGGCGGCGCCGAAAGCGGCACATGCTATGCCGTCTTATCCGCGTTGAAAACGATGCAGAGGCCACAGGTGCGATGACGGATAAGAACTTCGACGTGTTGATTATCGGGTCCGGCCATGCAGGCGGGATGGCTGCAAAGATACTTACAGAGAAGGGCGCGCGATGCCTGATCTTGAACGCCGGACCGGTCGCGGACGTGGCGCGGGATGCGAGACGAATGCCGGCGTACGACCTGCCCTATCGTGGATTCAAGCCGCCAGGCAGGCTGGAGCACGTCTTTCAGGCGAACGAGTTCAATGCAAATGTGTGGGTGGATGAAGAAGAGGTCCCGTACACTTTCGACCCGGCAACTCCTTATAACTGGGTGCGAGTGCGGCTCTTTGGCGGACGCTCGCTTTTCTGGTCGCGGCAGTCGTTCCGTCTAAGCGACTACGAGTTCAAGAGCAAATCGCATGATGGCTTTGGAGAGGATTGGCCGATCGGCCTCGCGGATCTGGCTCCCTACTACTCCCGGGTGGAAGAGATTTTTCAGGTAGCGGGAGCTATGGATGGACCGCCTCAGATGCCTGATGGCAACTTTATTCCGGTAGACGATGTCTGGTCGGAGTCGATGGACCGCTTCGTGAAGGCAGCGAAGCCTTACGGTATGGCGGTATGCAAGCAACGGCGAGCGCGAGGACGGGACGGGCTGGCGAGCTCAGTGAACCTGTTACTGCCGGATGCGGAAAAGACAGGAAACCTCACCTCGGTTGCGAACGCAGTCGTGCGCGAGATCACAGTCGACAAACAGACCGGGCTGCCGAATGGATGCCACTTCGTCGATCGCCTGTCGCGGCGTGAGATGCATGTGAAAGCGAGGATTGTGGTGCTGGCTGCGGGGACACTCGAGAGCACACGGCTGTTATTGAACTCGAAGCTGGGGAATTCGAGCGGGGTGATGGGGCATTACCTGATGGATCAGGTGTACGGACCTGGTATTACGTGCTCTGTTCCGGAGGCGCGGAACGGGAGGGCTACCAAGGAGCTGATGGGCGGTGGCGCAATCGTTCCCAGGTTCCGGAACATTGAGACGAAACACGACGGGTTTCTCCGCGGATACGCGCTGAACGTGACGAGCAGCATGGGCGGACTGGATGCGAAGAACTTCGCTGCTTACGGGGCTGAGCTGGAAGCGAAGCAGAAGGAGTACGATGGCAGCGCCTTCTACATGAGCATGATGGGCGAGGTACTGGGTCGGTATGAGAATCACGTACGCATCGACGAGCAGAAGGTTGATGCGTGGGGGATTCCAGTGCTACGGGTCGAGACAAAGTATACCGACAATGAGTACAGAATGGCCCAGGATGCAGTAGAGGTGAGCAGCGCCGTAGCCAAGGCCGCAGGATTCGAAGTGCTGGCGAAGAACGCAATTCCAAACCCACCGGGGTACAGCATTCACGAGGTAGGAACGTGCCGCATGGGCGACGATCCGAAGACGAGCGTGCTGAACAAGTGGTGCCAGAGCCACGACCACAGGAACCTGTTCGTTGTGGACGGAGCGAGCTTTGTGAGTGCGGGATGGCAGAACCCAACGATGACGATCCTGGCACTGTCGATGCGGGCATCGGAGTATCTTGCGGACGAGATGGGAAAGGCAAACATTTAGAGGAGGCACGGTGAGAATTTCACGCAGGGAGTTTGCAGGCGGTGTAGCGGCATTTGCGGCGATGGGTTTCAGAAGTTCGATAGCGATGGCGAACCCGCTTGGGCTGCCGCTGGCGATACAGCTCTATTCAGTTCGCGACCAGATGAAGGATGACCTCGATGCTGCATTCGCAGGAGTAAGCGCTGCTGGGTTCACTGTTGTAGAGGCCGCGGCGCTACCGAAGAAACCTGCGGCTGAAATCCGGACAGCGCTAGATAAAGCGGGCCTGAAGTGCGTGGGCGCACACCATCCCTTCAACGATCTCCATTCGCGCTTCGATGAAATTCTGGAGTATGACAAGGCGCTTGGCGTGAAGTTCATCATCTGCGCAAGCCCGGGGCATCGGAATGCGGGGGGTAACGCCGCGATGACATTGGACGACTGGAAATACAACGCGGAACAGTTCAATGAGATGGGAACGACGCTGGAGTCGCACGACGTCCGATTTGGATATCACAACCACGTAGGCGAATTCGCAACGCTGGAGGGAAAGACGCCGTACTTCGAGCTCCTCGGATGGACTGATCCCGCGAAGGTGACCTTCGAGCTGGATTGCGGATGGGCAGCCGTGGCGGGGCAGGATCCGGCCAAAATCCTGAAGAACTATCCTCACCGGATCTCAATGCTGCATGTAAAAGACTTCAAGCTGCCAGCCACGCCGACAGCACAGCCACAGGACGCCAAAGTTACCGAACTGGGACGAGGCAACATCGATTACAGACAAATCTTCGCAGCTGCAGCCCAGTCGCAACATATCGAGTATGCATTCGTCGAGCAGGAGGAGTTCGACATGCCCTGGCAGGACTCACTCAAGGTAGACGCGGAATATCTGCGCAAGCTGTAAGAAGACGATCGCCGCAGAAACCTCTAAAGCACCGGTCACGGTTCACCATAGCTAAGCATGCTCTGTCTTCGGGCCATAAACCATTACAGGCTCCGGGAGTCTAAAAACATCAGAGTCTGAAGGCGCCACCAGCGATTGCCCGTGCGGAATGCAAGAATTGGCATAATAATGGCAATTCGCTTTTCTTCCAGCAGCCCGGAAAGGCGAGGCCGTCGCAGGTGACTTTTAGCTTTCTTTACCGGAGCCTCTGAGGTTTGTCGTCCGTTTTCTACCGTATAGTCTGCATGGTCCTTTCCCTGGGTGTCTGCCTCGGAGCAGACGCACAGCAGAGCGCTCAGCAGTCCGACGCCTCCAAGCCCGGCTCCGAGCCGAATAACGTTGTGCCCCGTGTCCCTGGAATGAGCACGCTCTTCTCGGGCTTGAACGCCGGATTCAGCTACTCCGCTGTTCATGTCTCTTCTCAGGGCTGGTACGAGCTCGCAACGCCGGCCGTAAGCTATACCTTTTCGCATCATTATTCCGCGGACGTCAGCGTTCCGCTCTACATGCACCTGCGCGTGCGAAATCTGGATCATGATTCGAGCACGAGCCAGCCTGAGGTGCTGGATTCATTCGATGCAGGGGATACCTTAATGAGCTTCCACTCCACGTGGCGACCGGCTCACCTCACCGATATCGCGACGGCTTCCCTTACCGCCCCGAGTGGCGATCGGGAAGAGGGCCTCGGAACCGGCCATGTATCCTTCGACCTCGATAACCATACAGAGCGCTATGTCCGCCGTGCGGGATTTCTCCTCGATCTCGGTTTGGGAAATTCATCGAGCGTAGCCAATAATCTCGTGAGTAAGGATTACGACTCGGTTGGCCTGCTGGCGCACTTCCAGGTCGGCACCATCTTCTGGTTCCTGGGAAACAACTATGTGGAGTCAGTCGCCTATGAACAGCTGCCGATGGGCAGCCAGACGGTCTACACGATTGGAAACCCGAACGGGAATGGCCCGTCACGCACAGTAAGCTACGGCAACGGGGCCAGCGAAGACAACGGCTTCACAGTAGCGGCAGGAATTCCTCTGCCTGGGCACCTGCTTCTCAATGGCTATTACAATCACAGCCTGCGTAGAGATACGGACACGGTCTCGACCGGCATCACCTATGTACTCCACAATCCTCCCGGCTGGAAGAGACTGTCGAAGATTGACCGGGCGCTGCGTGAGGCCGCAGGTTTAGGAAGCGATCAGCCTTAAAAGCCAGACGAATCCGTCCGTAAACAGTCACGGGACGCGTTCTATTGAAGCGATTCGAGCTTTTCGATCTGCCGAGCATCCATCTGTTGCCTAATCTGCAGATACATCTGTGCGACCGTCTTCTGCAACGCAGAACGCGCCTGGTTTACCGCATCAATCTCCGCAAATAAGCTGGCCTTATCCGCGTGCGAATCTTTGCTGATCGCGGTGAGCTTCGCCTGCTCCTTCAAGAGCTTTTGATAGCTCTCCAGGATCGCAGGCTTGTTCGCATCAAAGATCGCGTCCATATTCTTTTTCTGCTCGCCGCTGATACCGACGCTCTTGATTGCGGATTTGTCATCCCACCAGCGCCGCGGAGGACCGAATTGCACGCCACCACCCGTCGTCGCATTCCCATTCACCTTAGAGGACGATGACGGTGCCGCAGGCGGAGTGGGAGAAGACGGACCGCCAGGCACACCCCCGCCGGGGCCTCTTGGCCCACCACCTGGTCCGCCCGGCCCCCCAGCCTGCGCATGGGCAGCTACAGCCGCTCCGGCCAGCAGGCAGAGACTCAGAGAAATAACTTTCAGCCACCGACGGTGCATATCGTTAACGAGCGCTCCTTTGGAGGCCTGAGTGCGGATGGATTCGGGTGGAAGTGCTGTACTCGCCCATGGATGATAAATCGTCTGCGTTTACGGCCACATCTACAGCTTGCAGGAGTTCATTGTCCTGCGCAATCTGCGATTCGCTGTCACCGGCCGTGGTCAGCGAACCGTGCCGATGCAGGGAAAAAACATGGGTGAAGTGTAACGTCGGCAGGCACACAAGAAGTACGAGCGCCATCGAAATGGCCCATGCCGCGTTGAAAAACAACTTGCTATGACGCTTTCGCTGCACTTCGATGGCGGGCATGGTAGCGGATCGCGCCTCACTCCAGGCCAGCGACGCTTCGTCGAACATCAACATGTCCGACTCGAATGCCTGCAGCTTCGCGCGACAAAGTTCACATGCCGCAAGATGAAGATCTTCTTCAGTAGAGCTCATGCCGATCAACGCGTCGTTCAATGCTTCTTCTGTCAGGTGTACGGAGCTATCTTTCTTCATAGTTTCGCTCCCAACTGGCTGCGAACTGCACTGAGAGCCCGATGCAGGTGCGTTCTCACCGTGTGCGTTTGCATCCCCAGAATCTCACCGATCTCTGCCACTGGAATTTCATGCGAAAACTTCATCAGAAACACGGTTCGCTGCTTGATGGAAAGTGTCGCGAGTACCTTCGCAAGCTCTTTTACCTTTTCCTTGGCCAGCACCTGGCGTTCCGGACTTGAGCCTGCGGATGGCAGGAACGCTGCCATCTCATGCACGTCGATTGCGGTCGCCTTGGCCTGCTTCCAGAATTTGTATTTAGCCGACCTCAGGTGATCGCGGGTCAGGTTGATGGCAATGCCAGTCAACCAGGTCTTGACACTGCACTCGCCGCGAAAGCTTTCACGGCCCATATAAGCGCGCAGCATGGTGTCCTGCGTGATTGTCTCAGTCAGGTCGGGATCGCCCGTCGTGAAGGTCACAAATCGCAGAATCTGGGCTCGATACGTCCTCACCAGCCCATCAATGTCATCGAGCTCGCTGGCAGACCGGGACTTCTCCACAAAGCGCGATTTTATTTCACCGTGGGGCGCCAGGTCCATACAGTCGGCAGTTGCTATCGCGTTCATCTTTCGAAGTCCCTGCTTCTCTAGCGATTCCGCTGGCGGCAGGCACTTCGGCTGTTTTCCGACTGCGATGCGCGCTTCCGCCGATCTGACAGTTCTTCCGAAAAATGGCTGCCCGCCAATGTGTTCACGACGAGCAGCCTCGGTAAGCAACTGCTATTTCATGAGTAGCGGGACCGGGCGAAAATGATTACATCCCGCTCTTTTTTTCTGGAGGGAAGCTCTCAGGCCAGCCCTTCTTAATAGGCCCCTTCGCGATGAATCATCACCAGGACGGTTCGGAGCAGAATTTTTGCCTCCATCCACAAGCTCCAGCGTGTTACGTAACGCACGTCGAGCTGCACCCGGTCTTCATAGGTAAGGTCACAGCGGCCTGAGACCTGCCACAGCCCCGTGATCCCCGGCATCGCGTATGAAAATGCCTGCAGATACATCCCGTATTTGCTTTTCTCTTCGTTCACAATCGGGCGGGGACCAACGATGCTCATCTCGCCAGTCAGCACATTGAGCAATTGAGGAATTTCATCCAAACTGGTCTTACGTAGAAAGCGGCCTATCAGCGTCACGCGAGGATCATCCCTCAGCTTGTGGCACGACGACCACTCCAGGCGCGCGGCTGCGTCATCATGCAGATGCTGCGCAAGCAGCTCGTCGCTGTTCTGATACATCGTACGAAACTTCCATACATGGATTGGCTGCTGAAACCGGCCCAGACGGCGGTGGCGATACAGCACCGGCCCTCGAGAAGTGACGAAAACAATCAGCGCAATGAGCAGGCTCAGAGGCAATAAGACTGGTGCCGCAAGGAGAATGATCGCCCGGTCAACTGCAGGCTTGATGATCCTGTAGGAAAACGAGGCAATCGGAAAACTACCGGGGATACCGTCCGGCGCCGTAGCCGCATTCCTGGCATGAACAAAGCCGGTATACTGCCTAGCTTCGGGATAGTCCATTTCTGATGAGAAAAAATCGGGTGTAGCCATGCAGTTAAAGGCGACATCGCGTTTGAGGGGGAGTGCCCTTGCATTCACGCAAGCTTCTCACTCAAACTGGCAGCTGCCTCTTTACTCCCTTCACTTAGCATTTAGAGCCCACTTTTACCTTCGCAACAGCCAGCGATTAGCTGCGATCAGCCGTCTTATAGTGAGCAATGACGTCGACTCTGACCGAGCATCCAGGACCAGGAGCGATCTCGGGGATGCAATTCGTAAAGAGAGAAAACTGATTTCCCACGATGTGAGGATTGCCGACAGACCAGTCATGGTCTCCAGTAATCCGCAACTCGATACCGGCAGGAACATCGGCAATCTTCATCGTGGATCCCGCACCTCCTCCGGAAGAAACCAGCATCGTTTCCCGATAGGCCGAATTCAGTTTCGACGCCTGCGGAATCAAGCAGCTATCGTCTTTCTTCCACTGGACGCCTCCGGATACCGCCGCACCATAAAAGCGGCAAACTAACGTGGCGCCCGTGTGCGCGTCCGACAACTCCTGCTGCTCCGCTTGTCCTAACGTATCGTGAGCCGCGATGAACGCAGACGATCGCAACTCGAAAGGTTGAAAAGATTTTCCTGCACGAAACTGCAAGCGCTCATCCTGATGGCCCGAATCGCTTGTGTGGATTGTGACGATCTGTCCAAACTTGAAATTGCTCTTTGGCACCAGGCTGAAGCGCCCGAAACGATCTGAGTAGGTTCTATGGTCGCTTTCCTCTTCAATCCAGACGGATGCGCCGGCGATTGGCTGATGCGATCTTGCATCGACAACTACACCAGAGACTTCATTGGCGATGAAAAATCCTTGCAGCACTTCCCAGACCTTCTGGTTAGCGAGAATGATGCAGCAAACGATTCCGGCCGCTATCAGGTAGGCCAGGATATTCGAAATTACAGTGCCATCCTGCTTTTTCGAGAAGAAGACTCCGGCATTTGTTTGCGGATACAGATGTTGCATGCTTCAACGTGCGCCCCTGTAAAGATTCGTACTAAGCTTGGACGCACCACTCCGTCGATATGCATACAGACGAATCATTTTCTGAGTAAATGACATCTGCCTCAGTTATGACAATCCTTTCCGTACGTTGCTCCTCAAGAGCATTCATCTCGACGAGATAGCGCTACCAGCAGCATCTCCGCGCTACAGAACACCCAAAAAATAAATAACAGCCTGTAATGACTTCGAATAAAGCTGTCGTCAAAGACAGGGTTGCGTTTCTTGGAAGAAATCTCCAACAAACTTTTTTGCACGGCAACAAGATTCAGAGAGTCCCTGCGCCGAGGAGAAGACAGTGCGGCACAATCCCACGAAACAGTGGAAAGCGCTCCCAGTCGTGAGAGCTTTCCTTGCCTTTGGAACTCTGTTGTGCGCTCCGACCCTGTGGGCAGACTCCACGGTAAATATCCACGCGGTCCAAATCGATCTGCCCAGTTCTCCTTACCTTGGTGACACCGTAACCACCATAGGCATTGTCGTTGCAGTTCTCTCGGATGGCTTCTACATCGAGAATCCTGACTCTGAGTGGGACTCGAATGTCTGCACCGCAGAAGGCATTTATGTCTATACGCCAACAGGCGTGCCTACGAATGCTGTACTGGAAAACAGCGTCACGGTTACAGGCGTCGTACAAGCTTCGAACAGCTCTGACTATGCGGGCACACAAATCTACATCAGCTCTCCGAGTACATCGAATGTAGTCACAAACTCTACCGGCAACTCTCTTCCATCCGCAGTCTCAGCCAGCACCATGTCCAGCGCCATCGATGGAACCTGCTCTCTCTACTCAGCGGATACTTTCGGGGAATGGCTGCCGTTCGAAGTCATGCGAGTTAACGTCCCATCCAGCTCCTCTCTTCTGGTGACGCAAGCCACCGGCGGAACGGTAACCACAGAGGACGAGACTGCAACTACCAATGGCCAATTCTGGGCTGTCTTCACAGATAGCGACAGTTCCAGTGACCGGCCATTTCGCGCTACCGGCATCAGCGAACTTGAGACCGTGCCCTCCACCGCGCCGTCTACGGTCTCACGATGGTCCGGCAATCCCCAACTGCTGCTCGTTGACACCACCACGCTCGGTGGCACTGCAATCAATGCTGCAGCGGGCACACTTTATACCGGCAGCTCCAACCTCGTTGGCATCATTGACTACCACGTAAGCACGCTTGGCTACACCGGTCTACTACTCACTTCTTCGAGTGTCAGCTCGCTCACAGCCAGCAATACCGTGACAGCTACAGCCGCTTCTGCCGCCGCAGACGGTCAGATCACCATTGCCGAACAAAACCTCGATGAGCTTTACGACACAAGCACAGTGAGCTCCAGCGCCTTCTCGCGGCGAATCGCGAAGTTAGCCTTGGCCATCGTAGACGAAGAGAATTCACCCGATATCATCGCCGTGCAGGAGGCGCAAAGCCTCTCTGCGCTATCCGCACTTGCCAGCCAGATCAGTTCTGACGGTGGTCCTACGTATACGGTCTACTGGTTAGCCGGAAATGATTCCACCGGCCTCACCAACGGCTTCCTGATAAATGAGACTGGCCGCATCAGCCTTCAGTCCATTACACAAGTCGGCGCTACTTCCACATGGACCTCTTCGTCGGGAACAACCAGCACGCTCTTTGGCCGTCCGCCTCTGGTGCTAAAGGTTGCGATCTCTCGCGGAAGCTCTTCCAGCTACGACCTCACTGTCATTAACACCGAATTGCTCGACCGCACCGATATCGACTCCACCTCCACCGGCGCCGATGTCCGCTCGCAGCGTAACGCCCAGGCGGAATATCTAAGCTCGCTCATCGAGAGCTATCAGGAGGATGGTGAGCATGTCGTCATCGCTGGCGGTTTCAATTCTTTTCAATTCTCTGACGGTTATGTCGATACTCTCGGAGCTATCGTGGGTGATCCCGTGTCTTCCAGCCTCGTAACTCTGGCAAGCAGCACCACCACGTCGCCCGAACTCACGAACCTCACCACGCTGAGCGCAAATACGAGTACGAATCGCTACAACTATGTAGAAAATGGCTCCGCAGAGCAGACCGACCACATCCTCACCACCTCAGACCTCAGCAGCGAAACATCCATCTCCTACGCTCGTTTCGGTGCGGACTTCCCTCTCGTCGATCTCAACGATTCCACCACACCGCTCTATGCTTCCAGTCATGATGGCGTAATCGCGCTCATCACCATCCCATACGAGACGACGCTCAAGCTCACCAGCTCCCTCAATCCTTCCTACTACAGTGAGAGCGTCACATTTACCGCGACAGCTTCGAGCAGCGGCGATACGCCAACCGGCACCGTAACGTTTTACGACGGCTCGACCGAGTTGGGCACTGGCACAATGTCTTCAGGGGCCGCGACCTATACGACCAGCGCGCTCACTGTAGGCTCACATACCATCACCGCGGAGTATGGCGGTGACAGCAGTCATGAAAGCGCCTCAGCCAGCCTCACACAGGTAGTCGAATCTCTGCTGACGTCGAGCAACACGCTTAGCTGTTCTCCTAATCCTGCAGCTTATGGAGCAACGGTAACCTGCACGGCAACAGTGAGCGGTCCCTCCAGCACTCCGGCTGGAAGCGTGACCTTCTACGACGGCACTACCAGCCTGGGTACAGCAACGCTTGACGACGGTGTTGCAACCTACTCGACCAGCAGCCTCTCGGTAGGATCGCACTCTATCAGTGCCGTATACGCAGGCTCTGCTCCTTATGCGAGCAGCACATCGAACACCATCACTGAGGTCATTACCTCTACCTTCAGCCTCTCTATCACTCCGGATTCCCGAACGGTGTACACGGGCGAGTCGCCTACCTATACCGTCGCGGTGACTCCAGGCAGCGGCTTTACTCTGAACGTCGCACTTGCCTGCTCAGGCGCTCCAAGTAACAGCACCTGCACGCTCTCGCCCTCAACTGTTACCGGGGGCAGCGGTTCTTCTAAGCTAACCGTCGTAACCAATGCGCCGACTCAGTCCGCTGCAGGGTTTGTCACGTGGTACAAGCGCGGATATCTCGCCATCGCAAGCGGGTTGTTCACGCTGCTATTACCGTGGCTCAGCCGAAGGAAGGCGAAACGGCTGATGATCGTCTTCCTCTGTGCATTCCTGGCAACAGCATCCATAACCGGCTGCGGCTCTTCCGGCACATTAACCGGCGGAACACCGGCAGGCACATACACCATCACGATCACAGGCACTGCGGTAGACGGCTCCGTCACTACAACGAAGACTGCCACGACAACTCTGACCGTAAAGTCGATGTTCTGACTCCCCGGGCGTAACCACGGCGAAGGACAAGAATGCACACAAAACAAGGGGTCATGAGATTGCCAATCCCTATATCTGTTCTGCGTCATCTCACACTCAGCGCAGCAGTTGTTTTCGGTATTGCCAGCGCCATGATGACCGCAAGTGCGCAGGTTGCGCAATCTTCCACTGGAGCAGGCCAATCGCTTTGGGTAGGCGGCGAATATAGCAATCTGCGCGCAGGATTTCCATATGAGAGCAGTTATCGTCTGGGAGGAATAGGTGCCTATGCTGACTTCAACTGGAACTACCACATCAGTGTGCAGGGCGAAGCCTCTTGGTTGAGGTTTCAGGGCTTTGAAGGCGAGACCGAGAGCGACTATCTTGCCGGTCCCCGCTACACCTTTCTACACAGTCCACAATGGAGACCCTATGCAGCGATAGAGGCTGGTGCTGTTCGCATCCACTATCCCTTCGAGCTGGGAAGCGGAAGTTTCTTCACTCTCGCGCCGACTGGCGGGCTCGATTACCGTCTCAATGCGCGTTGGTCTGTACGCGCCCAATATCAGTATCAGTACTTGTTCCATTCTCCTGACTTCACCGACGAACCACACTTCGGCATCCGTCCCAGTGGCGTTCAACTTGGCATCGGTTATCGTCTACACGGCTGGTCCACGCCGATGACGACAAAGAGATAACTGCAATCGCCAATCCGCTAGGGCTAGCGATTGCAGCGTCTTGAAGCACCAATCCTGTCGTTCTGTTTGAGCCCATCTTCGATGGAGAATCGCCTGAATCAAAGGCCTAATTCGCTGAGGCCTGGGTGATGATCCGGGCGACGTCCTTGGGGCCAGTGATAAAGTCGCTCGGACTCTGTGATTCGCAGATCGTTGATGCTGGCGTGGCGGTGATGCATGATCCCTTCGGCGTTGAACTCCCAGTTCTCATTGCCATAGGAGCGATACCACTGCCCGGTGTCGTCGTGAAATTCATAGGCAAATCGCACCGCGATGCGATTCCCATCAAATGCCCATAGCTCTTTGATCAGCCGATATTCAAGTTCCCGTTGCCATTTGCGAGTCAGGAACTGAACAATCTCGTCCCTGCCGGTAACGAACTCGGCCCGGTTACGCCAGACGCTGTCCAGCGTGTAAGCAAGAGCCACCTGCTCAGGGTTGCGCGAATTCCAGCCATCCTCAGCTTTACGCACTTTCAGGATGGCCGTCTCACGGGTGAATGGCGGTACTAAGGCTGGCGCTGTGGTTGACATTGTGTCTCCTTCGCAACTTTGTTAGTAAGGTTTGGTCGTCAGAAATTTGCCGTCGAGCGTGATAACCGCGCGCGAGCCGCCCTCGGGATCTTCGACCTTCTTGATGTCGAGCCGGAAGTTGATCGCGCTGATAATGCCATCTCCGAAGAGTTCGTGCACGAGAGCCTTCAGCGTAGTTCCGTAAACCTGGACAATCTCATAAAAACGATAGATCGTCGGATCGGTAGGCACGACATCCTGCAAGCTTCCCCGTATCGGGATCGTCTGCAATAAGGCGATCTGCTCGTCACTCAGTTGGAGTCGCTTGCCGATTGCTATCGCGGCGTCTTCCGGCAATGCATGTTGGCCAAGAAGAGCTGCGGTTACGAAGACCAGGCTAAGGTTGGTATCACTCGCCAGATCTTCGAACGTGAGGCCTCTTTCTGCTTTGAGTGTGACGATATGCTCGGCCAGCGCGTGACGAGAGGTCGGACTGATTTGAGATTGCGGCATGAAGACTCCTTTTCTAAACAAACATTTTGGACTTCATCGGAAGAACTGAACTGTCATAGGCCTGCAGCGCGAAAGCTTCGGTGCACTCCGACTGAACTTCACGGCACGATCTGCGGTCTCATTCATCTCACAATCTGGGCCCGTCGGATAGCAACGATCATGCATCCGTGTTTCCGAGATTAGCGAGGTCAACGGCCCACACTATGCATTTCTTGCTATAAACCCACGCAAGAAGCATCATCTAAAAATGAGGCGCGGAACAGGATCCCGAATCTCGGTTCTCCGCAACAACGTCGCGGTTTCACTGTATCCAGCCAAAGACCGAGACGTCATCTCATCGCCTTGGCCCAGGCTTCTGAGCGAGAAGCATCATTTAGGCACTCTGGAAGTGCCGGAACATGAACACGAAAGCTTCTGCCTGCACCTGCAACTCAGCGGGAGCCCAGAACTCGAGTGGTGGTGCGACGGCAAGAACGCGGTCGAACGTCCATTGACCGGCGCGCTCATCCTTCTGCCTCCCGGCACTCGCGATCGTTTACGCTGGAAAGGCGGAACGGAACGGTTTGTAGTTTCACTGGATGCAGGTTTTGTGCGCGACTTCGCGAACGAACTCAAATATGGCCTGCAACCTTCTTTTCAAGCGCAATGGAATTTTCATGATGAAGCGTTGCGAGCCCTGCTAGGTGAGATAGGGCGGGAAGCTACTGAAGGATGGCCGCTCGGAACTCTATATGGCGACTTGCTCGGCCTCTCGCTAACGACACTCCTGCTGCAACGCCATGCCAACGAAAAAATCAAACTTCCTCAATTACGAGGTGGCTTATCTCCCAAGACGCTGAAGTCCAGCCTTGAGTTCATAACGGACAATCTACATCGAGATCTGCCCTTGCGAGAGATCGCAGCTTCGGCAGGGATGAGTCCCTTTCACTTTGCACGGCTCTTCCGCAATGCCACCGGACAAACTCCGCATCAATACCTGCTGGATCAGCGATTCAACCGGGCAAAGTGGCTCCTTCGATTTAGCCACCTCTCTGTTTCTCAAGTTGGCAGCGAAGTAGGGTTCACCAATCACACCCATTTCACGCGCACATTTCGACGGAAAGAAGGCATCACGCCGACAATCTGGCGAGGTGCGCAGTAACTCACGACGAGTCAGACACCCGATGTCCCAGCCTCTTAAGATTTCGAGTTTCTTCCTATCTTTACTGAAGCAGTAAAGCGGGAATGAGTATCCGGAATAGTCAGATAGAATACATATCTATCTGGCACAGAGATGCGCTCGACTTATTTCGCGGTCTCAGACGACAGAACAGCGAACTCCTGTCTTGCCTGCTTGAGATAAGTGGCATCCGGATCGGCATGCGCCCATAGCGTGAAGAATTGCCGATACGCTGCGATTGCGTCCTGCTTCTTTCCCTGCGCAGCCAGGGCCTCTCCAAGCCCGAGCCACGAAAGCGGGATGTAAGGCGAGGAGGCATCGATTCCCTGGTGATCGACGACCCAGCGAAAATCCTTCTCGGCATCGGCTGGCTGGGCGCTAGCAAGATACGCGGTGCCGCGGCTCCACGGAACAGGCAAAGCGGTCTCCCCAAGTGGGCGGGGAATCATTTCGAGCAGCCTGACCGCATCGGCCGGCCGGTGCTGGGCCATGGCGATAGCCGCACGCACCCTCGGCCCCCAAAAGAGTTGAGTCATCGTGGAGCGCGGATATTTGACCTCGCTGGCATGCATGGCACTCAGAGCATCCTGAGAGTCGCCTAAAACAGCGAGCCCCAGCACCTCCTGGCCTTCTTCCGGATCTATCGGCGACTGGCGAAAGAGTGCTCTGCCGGCTTCCATATCGCCGCTTTGCATAAGATCGACGGCGCCTAACTTGGTCGCCTCGTCATCCTGGCCAAACAGCCCCTGCTGCCGATATTGATCGCGGATACGGCCTAACAGCCTGCGCGCATCGGAGAATCGGCCTTCTGCCATGGCGATCTGCGATTCGATACCGAGGACAGCCGTCGCATCGGGATGCGACGCAAGCCAGACCTGCTGTGCCTGCAGCATAGCCGGATCGTGGAGCATGTATGCGAGCAGGAGGTAGCGGACGCGGATGCCGTCGCCGTCGAGATTGTCGTGGAGCGCCCGCTCCAGGGTAGAGTGCGCTCCCTTCAGATCGCCGTTGATCATCTGGTCGAGGACGAGGTTGGCGAGCATGCCTTGCTCGTGAGGCAGAAGCTCCACGGTGCGCTGCTGACTGGCCAGCGCCTCCGCAAACATACCCAGACCCCGCTGAGCATTGGCCAGGCCGCTCCACGCCTGCGAAGAATTGGGATAGAGAGCGACCCAGCTCTGGTAGCTACGCACCATATCGTACATATCGCCCGTATATACGGAGTCATACATGGCCACGATGCCGAACTGCGTGGGCTTCATCGCCGTGTCTTTCAAGGCATAAGCCTTTGCGATCGCATCCCGCACATGCAGGTCATCACCGGCCGTGGCATAAGCCACGGCCAGGTTGTATTGCGCCGTGGCAAACTTCGGATCTGCGGCGACAGCCGTCTTGAGAAGACTGATCGCCTCGGGCACCTTCCCTTCGCGGATCAGCTGCGTGCCCTGAGTGAAGGCCTTCAGCGCTTCGAGCGACGGAGTGTTTTCGTGGAATAACGGCATGCTGAAGCGCGCGATGCTGCGGCGCGACTCACCCAGGCTCCGGCGCAGGCTCGCGGCTACCGTATCAATGGCGTGGGGGAGATCCTCGGCCCGCACCGCTTCAAACTTCGCCTGCCCCAGCACGGCGCCATCCACGCAACTGCTGGCCTCTTCGGTCACCAGAAAGTGCTGGCCGAGCCTCGCAATATTCCCGGACAGGACGCCCTGACTGTCCGTGCGCTCGCAGATTTCGCGGGCGATCTCCGCGGTGATCGCGTCGTCCGGCTTGTGCATCATCTGGGTCAGCGTCACGCTTACGGTAGAGGCCGGCACAACCGAGACATAGGGACTCTGGGCTACATCCATGCGCAGCGCCTGGACCAGAGACTTGTCCAGCCACGGATCTCCCGTGGTGCCTTCCATAGGCACAATCACGACCTTGACCGCTGCTCCTTCCGAGCCATCGAGCCACCGCTGCCGCCACAGCCAGCCTGCAATCGCGAGCGCCGCGAGCGCCAGCACGGCGGCCGCCCAGAAAACGATCTGCCGGATCGGAAGAACTGACTCCTCCACATCCTCGCGAACTACCACCCGCGTCTCCGTCGCCTCGACAGTCACCGAGGCCAGGGATGAGTACGACACGCCGGACAGGGAGGGGTCCGGATCGGTTTCGACCGGGATGACCTCCGCGGCGAACTGATATCCCCGTCCAGCCAGCGTCTTAATAGGACCGTCGCCGGACGAACCGAGCACCTTACGCAGCAGGAAGACGTTCTGGCTCAGATTGGATTCTTCGACCGTGGTCTCCGGCCACACGGCATCCAACAGCTCCGACTTGCTGAGCGGGCGGCCCGGATTAGCCGCCATGTAGGACAGCAGGTCGAAGGCTTTCCCCGGCACAAGAAGCAGTTCTCCATTGCGCCGCAGCTCACGCAGACGCCTGTCCAGCGTGAACTGCCCAAAGCGCAAGCTGCTGATTTCCTTCAATAAACCGGGCATGAGAACCCCTGAGAAGTTTTGAGACCGCTTGAGGACAGCGCGGCGAGCGGAGGGGCATGGTGTGCGCAGACAGAAGCTGTCTGCCCCGGAAAGCCCTGTCCCGGGTAGCGCGAACCGCATAGCAAGGATCGGAGCCATTATGCCTGCACACTGCCGTAAGTTCAGACAACAAATTGCATTCACAAGCCATGCCGGGAAGAGAGTTCTTGCATTCCAGCCGGAGTCCAGCGACGCGAGGCGCCGATGAAACGGACCCGTCATGTCTCCATCGAGATCGAGCAGCGGAAGCTCACCCTTGTCCTTACCCCCGGCGGAGTGCCTGCCTCCCGCACCTCATCCACCGACGACAGCTCCCGATACGGCGCAGGGCCTGACGTCTCCTCCGCGCCACCGGTCTGTCCCGCCTGCGGAGCTTCGTGGATTGTCGTAACGGCTTACGCGGCCGAGGCGGATACCCCTTGCGCAAACACCCTGCCGCGCCTGCTCCAGCAACATGGCCTGCACCTGCACGCCTTCCCCGACGGCCGGCTGTGGCTCTGCAGCAGATCCCTGGAGCAGGCCCGTTTTGACGAAATTCTCTGACCCGAGTTCTTTGACGCAATCAAGGAGAGCCTCCGATGCAACCGCCCATTCTGAGAAGTCTTCCCCTCGTCCGCATGTGGAAATGGCAAACACGCCGGTTGATCTCCTGCCGAGTCCTGCGCACCGTGCTTTCTCTTGCTCTCACGATATCGGCCACGGGCCTGATGCTGGGGCAGCTGGTCCCGGTCAAGGGCATCTCGACCATTGCAGGCAACGGCTCCACGACCTATTCCGGAGACGGAGGCCAGGCTACTGCCGCCGGCATCAGCGATGCCTACGGCATCGTGGTGGACGGCAGCGGAAACATTTCTTTCAGCGACTCCGTGGCCGGTGTCGTCCGCAGCATCAGCTCTTTCAACGGAACCATCACCACCGTGGCAGGGAACGGCACCACTGGCTACTCGGGCGATAACGGCTCGGCCACCAGTGCCGAGCTCAACCACCCCGCAGGAGTAGCGCTCGACAGCGACGGCAATCTTTATATCGCCGATACCGGCAACAATCGGGTGCGCAAGGTGGATGACACCTTCACCATCACCACCGTGGCCGGAAACGGAACGAGCGGCTACTCCGGAGACGGGGGTGCAGCCACCGGCGCCGAACTCGCCAGCCCGGCAGGCATCGCGGTCGACAGCAGCGGAAATATCTACATTGCAGATGCCGCCAACAATGTCGTGCGTGAGATCGCCGCCTCCACCGGCATCATCAGCACCATCGCGGGAACGGGCTCTGCCGGCTCATCCGGGGATGGCGGCCTGGCCACCAGCGCCAAGCTGAACTACCCCCTGGGCGTCGCCCTCGACAGCGCCGGCAATCTCTACATTGCCGACGGGGGCAACAACAAGGTCCGCGAGGTTGCGGCAAGCACCGGCATCATCACCACCGTGGCCGGAACCGGGACCGCAGGCTACTCCGGCGATGGCGGTGCGGCGACCAGTGCGGAGCTGTATCAGCCTTCCGACGTGAAGGTGGATGCGGGCAGCAACCTCTATATCTGCGACTCCTACAACAACCGGCTGCGCGTGGTCTCGGGCTCGACCGGGATCATCACCACCCTGGCGGGCAACGGCACGGACGGCCACTCGGGCGATGGAGGACCGGCCCCACAAGCGGAGCTCCAGCTGCCCGCCGGCATCGCCCTCGACCGCAACGGCAACCTCTACTCCTCTGACCTGGAATACCTCCGCGAAATCAGCCCGATCACTTTCCCGAACACCAACGTGGCCAGCAGCAGCACGCCGGTCAATCTCTTCCTTGCCACCACCGCCGCCGAGACCATCACCAGCTTCAAGGTGCCTGCCTCCCAGGGCAACAAGCAGGAGTACACCGTCGGCACGGTCAGCGGCTGCACCGTCGATGGCGCCACCTCGAATCCCGCGGGCACCATCTGCACCATCCCCATCACCTTCAGCCCGGCCTATCCGGGGCGGCGGCCGGTGCCTCTGCAAGCCGTCACGAGCACCGGCAACACCAACATCGGCCTGAACGGGCTCGGCGTCGGACCGCTCGCCGCCTTGACGCCAGGCATCATCTCCACCATCGCAGGCACGGGCGGGTTCGGCTACACCGGAGACGGCGGCGCGGCCACCAGCGCCACCATCAACGGCCCCGAGGGCGTGGTACTCGACAACGCAAACAATCTCTATTTCTCTGACGATGGCAACCATGCCGTGCGCAGGATCGACGCAGCCACCGGCGTCATCACCACCGTCGCAGGCAATGGCCAGGAGGGCTTCTCCGGCGACGGCGGCGCGGCCACCAGCGCCGAGCTGAACTACCCCGTAGGCCTGGGCATGGACAGCGCCGGGAACCTCTATATCGCCGACCACCAGAACTTCAGAATTCGCAGGGTCGATGCGCAAACCGGCATCATCACCACCGTGGCCGGAAACGGCACCAAGACAGATTCGGGCGACGGCGGCCCGGCCACCAGCGCAGGATTTCATGACCCCAGCGATGTGAAGTTCGACAGCCACGACAATCTCTACATCGCGGACGGCACCTCCATTCGCCGCGTGGATGCAAGCGACGGCATCATTACCACCATCGCCGGAAACGGCACGGGAGGCGACGGCAGCCCGGCCATCGACGCGGCCGTCTCCGTCAATTCGCTGGCCTTCGACAGCAGCGACAATCTCTATCTCGCCGATCCGAACGACAACGAGATACGGGTCATCAATGCCTCCACCGGTTACATCTCCACCGTCGCCGGGACGGGCAACCCCAACGATACAGACAGCGGTGACGGCGGCCCGGCCACCAGCGCCTCTCTCAACGAGCCACTTTTTGTGGTCGTCGACAGCGCGGGAGACTTCTACATCTCGGAGGCGAATGGAAGCTACATCCGCATGGTCTCCTCCGCCACAGGGATCATCTCGTCCATCGCAGGCACCGGGCTCGACGACTCGAATGCGCCGGGCGATAACGGGCCCGCGACCAAGGCCGACCTCGGCGAGCCCACGGGCATCGCGCTCGATGGCTCCGGCAACCTCTACAGCGCCAACGATGTGCAGTCGCGCATCCGCAAGATCAACGTCTCGCAGTCCGCGCTCGTATGGCCGACACCGACCGCGGTGGGGACAGAAGATAGCTCCGACGATCCGGAGACGGCCATCCTGAATGACATCGGCAATAACCAGCTGAGTGTGCCCTTCAGTTCTTCACCGGCAGATCCGGTAACGACGCCCGGATGGGCGCTCGATGCTTCCTCCACCTGTTCAGCGAACGGTCTCAGTTCCTTCACGCTGCTCTCCGGCCAGAACTGCACGCTGCCGGTCGACTTTACCCCAACCGCATCGGGCACAAACAACGGCACGATGGTGCTGACCGATAACTCGCTGAATAACGCAGCGTCGACACAGACGATTTCATTGACGGGCACCGGCACCGGCTCGGGTGGTGGAACGCCGCAGGCCACGCTCACGCCCTCTTCGTTGAGTTTCACCGTCAGTCAAGGCGCGCAGGCAGCAAGCCAAACTGCGAACCTGACGAATACGGGCAGCGCGACGCTGGACATCTCATCTATCACCATTACCGGAAGCAATACCGGCGCATTTCAGATCGCGGCCAACAGCTGCGGCACAACGCTTGCGGCAGGTGCAACGTGCAGCGTCAGCATCGGTTTCATCGCAACTTCATCGGGAAGCTATAGCGCGGCGCTCACAGTAAACGACAATGCCTCTCCGCTTGCCGTGCAAACCGCAACGCTCACCGGGACTGTAACCGGAGCAACCGCACCGCCCGGCTCCCCCATCGCTACGCTCACGCCTACATCCTTGACCTACACCGCGACGGCAGGAACCTCCTCAGCCGCGCAGACAGCGACACTGACCAACAGCGGCACGGCTGTGCTGAACATCGCAAGCATCTCGCTCGCCGGTGCGAACGCATCGGAGTTCGCCATCGGCGCCAACACCTGCGGCGCGACGCTGGCGGCTGGCGCAAGCTGCACCATCGCCGTCACCTTCGCGCCCGACACAACCGCAAGCTTCACCGCCACTCTCTCGGTGGCCGACGATGCCGCTGGCTCACCGCAGACGGCCGCGCTTACCGGCACTGGCACCGCGGCTCCCGCGACCGCCGACTTCACCGTGGCCGCGACGCCTTCCACACAGTCTGTAACTGCGGGGAATGCGGCGACCTTCACCGTGAATGTCGCGTCCACCGGCGGCAGCTTTACCAGTGCCGTCGCGCTCGCGGCGACCGGTCTCCCACCAGGTGCGACCGTAAGCTTCTCGCCCACCTCGGTCACTCCGGGCGCCTCGGGTGCGACTTCCACGATGACCATGCAGACGGCGGCGCAGAGCGCGCAGGCTGCGAGTGATACGCCGTGGTCCAGGATGAGGCTCGCACCGATCTTCGCAGCGCTTCTGATACTCATTCCAGGCTGGCGCACGCGCCGGAGATGGAATATGCGGATGCGGCGTGCATGGCTCACCGGCACGGGCTGCCTCTTGCTCCTGCTCGGCACCATGGCCGTTATGAGCGGATGCGGCGCAGGCTTCGCTCTACCGCAGGCCGCATCTTCATCGACCACCTACACCGTCACGGTGACCGGTACCAGCGGCTCCGTACAACACTCAACGACCGTTCAGCTGACGGTGAAGTAAGGGAGACGCCATGAAACTATCTATCGCCCATTTGCTCCTGCTCGCTCTGGCCGTCTCCTCTGCATGCGCTCAGACACAGCCCTCGGCCAGTACCTGGCAGGGTCAGACCGAGGTCGCTGGCGAATACACGTGGGTGCATTCGAACGCGCCTCCTGCGGAGTGCGGCTGCTTCTCGCTCAATGGCGGCAGCGGCGAAATTGCGCGCACTTTCTACTCGGGCTACTCCGCGTTCGTCTTCGATACAACGGTCGTGCATGCTGCGGGCATCAGCCCCGCCGGCTATGACCTCACGCTGTCAGTATTTACAGCGGGCTATCGTTTCCGTCCCGCCCCCCACGAGCGGTGGAACCCTTACGGCCAGGTGCTGCTCGGCGGAGAACACGCGAGCGGCACCCTGGTACAGGGAAACACGCCCGCAGCCAGCGATCCCGGTGTGGTCTTCGCAATGAACATCGGCGGGGGCATCGACAGGCGGCTCGGCGATCACTGGTGGCTGCGACTCGTCGATGCTGATTACATGATGACGTCCACGAGCAACCGCACGAACGACCTGCAAAACAACGTGCGCATCAGCACAGGCCTCGTCTATCGCTTCGGGCACTCTCACCCATGACTCCTAGTGTGGAGCACGTATCGTTGCATGAACGAGCATTGGCTCGACTCATTCACTGTCGGGATCGGTCTCGTACACATCCACAGACTTCACCCACGGGCATAGGCGAAGATCTGCCACGACTTTCTGCAGCACTTCAAGATTTTTCGACTGTGACTCAAGAACCACCTGCAGCATGGACGTTGCGCTCTCCCGGTCATCTTGCCGGCGAAGCTCGCGCAGAAGAATCGCCCGGTTGGACAAGATCTGAGTGAGGTGCTGCTCGGTTTCGGAGGTGTGCTCGATTTCGGAGATTACGCTCAGTCGAAAGAGGACGCTTGGATTGGAAGCTGCCAGTGATCGTCGATCGATAAAACGGGATAACGGCCGCAAAGCTGAATTGATCGCAATCAAGAGACCGGCAACAAAGATTCCATCAAGAAGCTCTCCAGCGCCGACACATGCGCCTACCGCCGCCGAACACCAGAGAGTTGCAGCTGTATTGAGGCCGCGAACGTTGGCGCCCTCTTTCATGATCGCTCCTGCGCCAAGAAAGCCCACACCGGAGACCACGTACGCAATAACCTGTGTCGTGTTCGGAGCGACGGTGAGTCCCAGATCCACGAACGCAGCTGCACCCAGACACACCAGCGTGTTGGTTCGAAGTCCAGCTGCACGCTGCCGCCACTGACGTTCCGCTCCGACACAGATTCCGAGCACGAGGGCCAGAATCAAACGCGGAAAAGTTTGCTGCTGCCACAGTGGAACCGAATCCGTCCACCAATGATGCGTTTCATTGGCCGGGCTGAAGAGAACCATCACAAATTAATTGTGCACTAACCCAATAAACTTTCACCCGCAGCCTTATGCACGAATTCGGCTCATGCGGGTCACCGGCATTATTCGATGCGCAAAGCCCGCACGGGATCGATAGAGGCAGCACGCCTGGCCGGGATAATGCCCGCAACAGCTGCTGCCAAAAGCAAGACCCCGATGGCAATCGCCATAAGCGGCACACTAACGCTGGTGATATCGAAGAGCTGCGACTTGACATATCGCACGCAGAAGATTGCGATCGGGATGCCAATCGCAAGCCCTATGGCAGTCTGCAGCATTGCGGTTCTTATGACAGCTCCCACAACGCGGCTGCGCGCCGCTCCCAGAGCCATGCGGATGCCGATTTCAGGCGTACGGCGCACCACGGTGTAAGCCGTAACGCCATAGAGCCCAATCGCCGCGAGCAGCAATGCAAGCAGGCCGAAGAGAGAGGTGAGTCGCGCGATCAACCGCTCCTCGGTAAAACGATCGTCGATCTGCTGCTGAAAGGTCTGAAACTTCACAATGGTGAGGTTCGGATCGATGCCCGCCAGAGTGTCGCTGACGATCTTCTCAAATCCGGATATCGGGTGCGCCGTCTGAATGACAATGGCTCCAGCGTACATCGACTGATCCTCTTCGATAGGATCGTCGGGATCGTTCGCAAGGCCAGCGCGCTGTGTCAGAGGCAGAAAGTACATGGCATGATTCTTCCAGTAAACGCTGCTATACGTGGTGTCTTCTACGACGCCAACAATCTCATGTGCACCATCTCTCCCGGCCCTCCCCGGTCCAGAGTTGCCGAAGTGGTGGCCGATAGGATTACGCTTACCGAAAAACTGCTTCACAAACTCTTCGTTCACCACGGCAACGGGTGGCGCGCCCAGTACGTCCTGCGGCTTGAAGCCACGGCCCATCACGACGCGTGTCCCCACGGAATCGAAATATTCGGGAGTGCCTTTCACCCAGGATGCGCCTTTGTTCAGGTCTTTTTCGCCCTCTATCTTCACGCCAGATCCCCAGTTGTTTTCCTCCATCGGTGTATAGGTGGAAAGACCGACCTTCACAACACCGGGAATGGCGTGGAAGCGATCCACAATGGTCTGGTAGAGGGGCTCCACTTCCGTGTTCTTATAGCCGGCAGCCTGTGGATTGATGTGAGCGATATAGCGGTTCCTTGCATCCAGCTTCATATCCACGTTCTCGGCTTTATTGAGGCTTTGTGCAAAGAGCCCCGCGGCGACAAGGAGCACAAGCGAGAGAGCCGCCTGTATCACGACGAGAACACGTTGCAGGAGAGAGGCCCCCTGCGCGGTTGTGCGCGCATTGGAACGCAGGGCTTCCGCAGGATGCGTACGCGCGGCCATCACGGCAGGCGCAAGACCGAAGAGGACTCCGGTCACAAGAGAAAGAACGAAAGAAAAGCCGATAACCAGCGGGGACGGCGAGGCCGAGATCGGCATGTTGTGCTGATCGGGAAAGGCAAGCGCCAACAGTGCGTGTGCACCAAGGTACGAGATGACGAGACCGAGTAAACCTCCCGCACTGGAGAGAAGAATGCTCTCCGTGAGAAGCTGGCGCACGATCCTGCTGCGCTGAGCGCCCAGCGCGGAACGGATGGCAAGTTCTGCACGGCGGCTCATGCCACGCACCAGCAAGAGGTTCGCGATATTCGCACACGCGACAAGAAGAACCATCGCTGCTATCCATTGAAGCAGCCTTAGGTGCTCCTTGTAGTCCTCCTGCATGTTCTGGATGCCACCACCGCCGGGAGTCAGCACCACATGCGTGCGAGAGAGAACCTGTTTGGCACGCGGGTCGGAAAATGTCTTGAGCGGCGAGAGTTGTTGCTTCAGCAATGCACTGGCCTTCGCCTGCAGAGCCGGCAAAGAAACTCCGGGCTTTACGCGGCCAATGATGTAAGCCCACTGCGAATCGGGATCGTTAAAGTATGGTGCGCCAATAACCCCATCCATCGAATTCATCGGGAGGAAGTACTTCGGAGGATTCGTGTCGATGCGATCGCCGTAAAACCCTTTCGGCGCAACGCCGACAATCGTGGCCGGCTTGGTGTTGATATAAAACGAAGCTCCAACGACAGCCGGATCGCCTGCGTAGTCCTGCTGCCACGTGTCATAGCTCATGACGGCAGTGATCGGTGCGCCCTTCTGGTCATCCGTATCTGTTAAAAGGCGTCCGGCCGCGGGAGACAACCCGAAGACGCGAAAGTAGTTGCCAGAGACAAAAGTTCCCATGACAGACTTCGCAAGACTTCCCGCATTGGCCCTGCGGACGGTAATCGGCCGCCAGGCATAGCCCGACTCCAACGCTGCCAGCTCTTCGAACTCCGGCAAGTTCTTCTTGAGCATGCGATAGCTGTCCGTTGCAAAGAGCGAATAGTCCCCATCGTCGCTCCAGCCGCCATTCACGCAGCAATCGTCTCTGTCGCCGATACGTACGAGAGTCTTGGGATCTACTACCGGAAGATTATGGAGAAGGATGGCATTGACCAGCGTGAAGATAGCCGAGTTGGCGCCGATGCCGAGTGCAAGCGTGAGCAGCACGGTGATCGTGAATCCCGGAGTCTTGCACAGTTGACGGAATGCGTATCGCAGATCCCGCAGCAGATCTCTCATAACCCGACCTCCACAGACTTTCCGGTTGCAGAAGCAAAAGTTTTACAGGGCCCAGGCATTCAGGATTCAGATACACACGCATGGTATTGGCCGGATGCCGAAAGAGGCAATCGGCAAATACGAGAGCGACGATATGCGGCCTTTGCAGAGCGTGAAGCTGCAAAAGGAGATTAAGAAATCGTCCTCCTGCAGCCTCTACGAACGCAGTGCTACTTGAGCGGGTACAGCTTTATATCGCGGAAGTAGATCTCAGCACCCTCTGCCTGAAAGAGAATCCTTCCGCTTGCCGGCGAAGCATCGGTGCCCTCATTCGCCAGCTTTCCGTTCACATACTGCCACACGTGGCCATTACGATTTACAAGCTCCACGACGTTCCACTCACCGTGCGGCTTTTCTAATTCGTTCACTGGGTCGCGGTAACCGGTCACGTTTTGATAAGGTCCTTTGTCGAAACGATCGATCTTCATCGCACTGCCTTCAGGACCGGTCACCCGCTTCCCATCCTTGCCGGTGAGCGCCGCACCATCGGTCATCCAGAAGTCGCCAGTGCAGCCTTCGTTGATCTGGAACTCCACCGAGCGTGGCCAGACTTTATTCTCTCCCTGGATGTTGTAGAGAATGCCGCTGTCGCGCGCCTGGCCATGCCGCTCGCCGAAGGTGCCTTCGCCCCACTTGAACTCAGCGCGCAGATAGTAGTTGGAATACTCCTGCTTCGTGATGAAATACCCCATCTCGGTGCCGGAGACGTGCACGACCCCATGATCAACAGTAAAGACGTGGTTCGGATCGGAATTTAACCCGTCTTTCTTCAGAAAGGTATCGAAGCCGTTCAGGTCCTTGCCGTCAAAGAGCTTCACGGCACGATCATGCTTCGGGATATTGGGTGCCTGCCCCGATGCCGAAAATACGGTACCCAACAATAAAGCTGCACAGACTCCCACTCGCATCCGCATTCGCCGCTCATCCCCTTCAAGCCTGACTTTTCAAGCAGACAAATTATGGAGGGGGCGCAGTGAGGATGGCAAACGGGAGGCGATCATCGCGGGCGGTTTTACCGGCGTTAAGGTTCGCATAAGCTTTGGCATGCCATACTGCGCCCATCGGCAAACCTTTCCGGTTGCTGATCTCGCCTCCTTCAGCGCTTCGCCAAGAAAAGACGCTGAAGGAGGTTCTACTGTCTTTGCCGCCTTAAGGCGAGGTTAAGTTCACTTCGCTACTGTGAACCTACAGTGCGAGGATCAAAGTGAACCAGACCCAGAAGACACGCATCCATTTTCGACATTCCTGCGATGCGCAGCCTTCTCTCAAAACTCGCTCTTGTCGCAAGAAGAGAATCACATATGCACTGCTTCTCTTGCTGATCATTCCTGTGCGAACTGCGGTCGCGCAGAGAGCAGAGAGCACGGGCATCCATGGTGTGGTGAGAGATCCTGCCGGTGGGCCCGTTCTCGCAGCGGAGATTGTGGTCAAGAATGCTTCTGCACGTGAAGCATGCAGGACTCAATCTCTAGCCGACGGTAGTTTTGCTTGCGCAGGACTGACTGCCGGCGAGTATTCGGTCGATGTAAATGCCACGGGCTATGTGGAGCAGGTGATGCCGCACATCCTGCTGAACGCGGCACAGCCGATAGCGGATTTATCGATTACGCTTGCGCTGAAGGCGGCAGCAACGAGCGTGCATGTTGCTGCCACAACCGAAGAAATTGCAACCGCGCAGATTCATGCAGCGGAGAAGCAGCGCATCATCGGAGTCGTACCTAACTTCTACACCAGTTTTATTGCCGATGCTGCGCCGCTCTCGAGCAGGCAGAAGTTTTCGCTGGCGTTTCGCGATGAACTGGACCCGGTCACGTTTCTGTCAGCAGGCGTTTCCGCGGGCATAGAACAGGCCCGGAATGACTATAAGGGTTATGGGCAGGGCGCAGCAGGGTATGGCAAACGCTTTGCCGCGGCCTATGGCGACGGACTTACCAGCGATATCTTCCGCCATGCCGTGTATGCATCGCTGTTTCATGAGGACCCGCGTTACTACTACCAGGGAACAGGCACTTTCCGTTCACGGTTTCTGCACGCGATCAGCTATTCGGTGATTCTGCGAGGGGACGACGGCCAGGACGAGATCAACTACGCATATGTGGCGGGGTATCTCACTTCGGGCGCGCTCTCCAATGCGTACTATCCCCACGCCGATCGAGGTGCAGGGCTGGTGTTTACGCGTGCCGCCTTCGGCGTATTGGGAACCGCAGGCGAGGGCCTGCTGCGTGAGTTTGTGTGGAATCACCTCACGACTCATCGGCAGCTGACTCCGTAGAGAGCGCCAATTGCTGAACATCGCAAGCCATTCTGCCCCTGAGATTCATATAGGTCTGCGCAGGCCACAAGACACACGGAGCGGTCTCATGTGAGCACGGCCTCTGGCTCACGGTCGTCATACGACTGATCAGGCTAAAGTCCATCTCAATTTCACCGAACGGCCTGCCAGGCGTGCATCGTCACAATGGTAGTTCGGTCTATCAAAATGACCGCCGCTCAGTTGCCAGATGCCGTGCAGGCACTAACCGCCAAAATATGAAAAAGGCCACCTGAAGGGTGGCCGCTGATCTTGAGCCTGCAACTCTAACTCACTGATTTTATGGCTTATGGCGGAGAGGGAGGGATTCGAACCCCCGATAGCCTTGCGACTATGTCTGATTTCGAGTCAGGTGCATTCAACCGGGCTCTGCCACCTCTCCGCAGATGCTCTCAGGAGCGAGGAGACAAGATGAATAATACCATCGCCAGAGCTAAACCCCAAATCGGCTGCGGTTTACCCTGATTCCGCCAAAAAAGAATTGCAACGAATCCGGCAGCCCCGCCGTATACTTCACTACCATTCCGTCCGTTTGTTTCTTCGCGCGCTGGTTTCCGGCCGCACGTCGTTTCATTCCATGCAGGGGAGAGAGTGTGCCGCTTACGATTACCGGTCTTACCAAGACCTATGCCAACGGGGTCCAGGCGCTCAAAGGACTAAACCTTACCATCGGAAATAACATGTTCGGCCTGCTCGGCCCGAATGGCGCCGGCAAGAGCACCCTGATGCGCACCATCGCCACACTGCAGGAGCCCGACAGTGGCGAAATCTGGCTCGATGGCCTCAATGTCCTCAAGGAAAAAGATACCGTCCGGCGCGTGCTGGGTTATCTCCCGCAGGAATTCGGAGTTTACCCAAAGATCTCGGCGCTCGACATGCTCAATCACCTCGCTGTGATGAAGGGCATCACTAACAGCGGCGAACGCAAGGCCATCGTCGAAGCGCTCCTGAACCAGACCAATCTTTGGGACGCGCGCAAGAAGGCGCTCAGCACCTACTCCGGCGGCATGAAGCAGCGCTTCGGCATCGCGCAGGCGCTTCTCGCCAATCCGAAACTCATCATCGTCGATGAACCCACCGCCGGCCTCGATCCGGTCGAACGGCATCGATTCCTGAACCTGTTAAGCTCCATCGGACGGGATGTCATCGTTATTCTTTCGACGCACATCGTCGAGGATGTACGCGAGCTCTGCAACCGCATGGCGATCATCAGCAGTGGTCAGGTGCTGATCGAGGGATCACCGTCCGAGGCCCTGGAGGCTCTTAGCGGACACATCTGGAGCAAGCTCGCTGCCAGCGATGCGGAGCTCGCCGAGATCGAAGCAAGCCGCCAGATCGTCTCCGTGCAGCTGCTCGGTGGAGCGCACGAGGTCCGCATCTACTCCGAGTCCGACCCGGGTGGAGGCTTCCGCCATGTCGAGGCCAATCTCGAGGACGTGTACTTCCTGCAGATCGACCGCCATACCCCGAAGGTCAACTAGTCGCGCCGGAGATCTTCCATGTTTCTCGACTTCCTGCTCTTCGAACTGCGGCTCCGGTTGAAGAGCCTCTCGACTTACGTCTATTTCGCGATCTTCTTCCTGCTCGCCTTCCTCTGCATCGCCGCAGAGGACTTCGGTCCAGCCGGGGCAGGAAAGATCATGCTCAACAGCCCCTACGCCACCTGGATCATCTTCGCCGAGTTTCCCGCCTTCGGCATCATCGTGATGTCGGCGATCTTCGGCACCTCGATCCTGCGGGACTTCCAGCGTGACACCTATCAGATGGTCTTTACCAAGCCCATCTCCAAGATCGCGTACCTCGGCGGCCGATGGCTTGGTTCCCTGCTCATCACGCTGGCCATCTTCATCAGCCTGCCGCTTGGTGAGATCGCGGGCTGCTTCGCGCCATGGGCCGATCACACGCGCATCGCTCCCATCCATCTCGGCATGATGGCGAAGCTCTTCTTCTCCTTCACCGCTATCCAGGTTTTCTTCGTGGGAGCCATCTTCTTCATGGTGGCTGCGCTCACACGCAAAATCATCACGGTCTACCTGCAGGGCGTGGTCTTCTTTGTCGTCTATCTCATCCTCGCCATCTCCGTAGACCAGACGCGCAGCCTGAACGTCTACTGGCCTTCCGTCTTCGATCCTTTGGGAATGCTGTTGACTGGCAACGTCACTCGCTACTGGACAGTCGCCGAACGCAATTCTCTTATCCCTGCATGGACGGGCATGTTCCTCTGGAACCGTGTCCTCTGGATCTCCGTGGGGCTGCTTTCGCTGGCGGCTACATGGATCTTCTTCCCCATGTCCGCCGAGGCACTGACCGCACGCGCGTCGCACAAAAAGAAAAAGACGGAGCAGGAGGCAGCAAGGCCCCCACGCCGCCTGTTCACGGTTGCACTTCCCGCCGTGCATCCACTTTTCAGCGCACGCACAACACTGCTGCAGTTCACGAGCCTTGTCCGGCTACGTATCCGCAACGTGGTCCGCGAGATTCCCTTCTGGGCCATCACGCTGGTCATGATTGTCTACATCATGATCAACGGGCACTTTGCCGGCCGCCTCGAAGAGTCGAATGTATGGCCGGTCACCTATCTCATGCTGGGTGCGGTCGAAGGCTCGGCCATGCTCTTCTTCCTCATCGTCTCCACGCTCTACGCGGGCGAGTTGATCTGGCGCGAGCGCGATGTTCGATTTGAGCTCATCCACGACGCACTGCCCTCGCGCGAGTGGATCGACTGGATCAGCAAGTTCTGCTCCCTCGCCATCGTCGAACTCATTCTGCTCACCGTGGTCATGTTTTGCGGCATGCTGTCGCAGGCAGTGCAGGGATATTTCCACTTCGAGCCGCTTCAGTACTTCAAAGAGCTCTATCTGATCACCTTCGCGCAGATCATCATCTACGCGCTGCTTGCCTTCTTTGTACAGACGGTGATCGGCAACAAATTCCTCGGCCACGGTATCGTCGTTGGCTTCTTCATTCTCGTCCCCGTACTCTATCGGGTCGGCGTAGAGAGTCGACTCGTTCTTTATGGCGAGATCACGCCGTACACCTATTCGGACATGAACGGCTATGGCCACTTCGTCGCTGCGTTAACCTGGTCGCTTGTCTACTGGCTCTCCATTGGAGGCCTGCTCGGGGTTATCGCAGTCCTGCTGCATCGCCGTGGCAGCGATCTCGCATGGCGGGCCCGCCTGCATGCTGCATCCCAGCGCCTGCCGGGACTCATACCGATCTCCATCGTGCTCGCAATCATCGCCATTGGCAGCGGAAGCTGGTTCTACTACAACACACATGTGCTGAACGTCTTCCGCACTGCAAAGCAGCAGCGGCACCTGCAGGCGGAGTACGAGAAGCTTTACAAGAAATACGAGAAGCAGCCGCTGCCCAAGATCATCGCGGTCGACACCAACGTAAACATCTACCCTCAACAGCGGTCGTTCTCTGCTACAGGGTGGTATGACCTGGAAAATCGCTCGGCTCAACCGATCAGCGACATCCACATCAGCGGCGATAAGGAATCGATCGTTGAGGTCCACTTCAATCGGCCCTCAACGCAAACGCTCAATGATCGCCGCCACTGGTATTGGATCTACCACCTTGCGACGCCTCTCGCACCCGGTGAGCGCATGCGCATGTTCTTCACCTGCGCTTATACCTCGCATGGGTTCAAGGACGGCAACGAGCGCGCTGAGTTTGCTTACAACGGCACCTTCTTCGACGCCGACTATTTCCCCTACCTCGGTTACAACCGCGGTGTGGAACTCGACAACCCGGTTCGCCGGCGCGAAGAGGGACTGGGCAAATACGAGGAGATGGCGCCGCGTGGCGATGCCTACTATTCGGAGCTGAATCTCTTCCGGCCTGACTCCGACTGGGTCACCTATCACACCGTCGTCAGTACCAGTGGCGACCAGATCGCGATCTCACCCGGCTATCTCCAGAAGAAGTGGACGGCCGACAACCGCAATTACTTCGAGTACAGCATGGGCTCTACGCAGATCCAGGATTTCTTCTCCTACCTCTCCGGAAGATATACGGTGAAGCAGGATCGCTGGAACAACGTGAACCTCGAGGTCTATTACGATCCCGCGCATCCTTACGATCTCGACAAGATGATCGGTGCGTCGAAGTCCGGTCTCGACTATTACTCGAAGTACTATTCGCCCTACCAGTTTGCGCAGTACCGCATTCTTGAATACCCGCGCTATCGCGAGTTCGCGCAGTCCTTCCCGAATACGGTTCCTTACTCAGAGGGCATGGGCTTCATCGGCCGCGTGCTCAAACCGGAGGATATCGACTTCACCTGGTTTGTGACCGCGCATGAGCTTGCCCACCAATGGTGGGGTCATCAGCTGATCGGCGGAGACGTGCAGGGCTCGAACATGATGTCCGAGAGTCTCGCCGAGTACTCCGCGTTGCGCATCATGGAACACAAATACGGGGATGCACAGATGCGCCGCTTCCTCCGGCATGAACTCGACGCCTACCTGCGTGGGCGCGCCGGAGAAGTCCGCCACGAACCGCCACTCGTACTCGTCCAGGACGAGCCATATGTCTGGTACCGCAAAGGTTCGCTCGTGCTCTATGCGCTCAGCGACTACATCGGCGAGGACAAGCTCAACGACGCACTCGGCCAGTATCTGCGCGACAACCGCTATGCGAAATCGCCGTATCCGGACACGCGCGGCTTCACCGCAGCTCTTCGTGGTGCGACTCCGCCCGAATTGCAGTATCTGATCACCGACATGTTCGAGACCATCACCTTGTATGACAATCGCGTCGTATCTGCCAACTGGCAGGAGACTGCCGATCATAAATACAAGGTCACCATGAAGGTCCAGAGCCACAAGTTCAGGGCCAATGGCGATGGAGTCGAGCAGGAGGTGCCGGTGCATGACCTGATCGAGGTCGGCGTCTTCTCCGGCGAGAAGGATCACGAGCAGCCGATCCGCGTCGAGAAGCAATGGCTGAGCGGAGCCAGCAACACCATCACCTTCATCGTCGATCAGAAACCCACGCGGGCTGGCATCGATCCATACAACAAGCTGATCGACCGCAATCCAGAGGACAACATGACGGACACCAGTAAACTGTAACTGTCACCAGCACGGTTACAAAAGAGAAAGGCCCGGACCGATTGGTCCGGGCCCTTCTTATAGCAGAAGTGCGGAGCTTAGCTCGCAGCCTCTTCCGTCTCGGTCGCCTTCACCTGGGCAACGGTCCAGTTCGGATCGCCAACCTTGAAGCGCGCGAAGCGGCGCACGGTGATATTTTCACCGAGCTTGCCCACCTTGGTCGCAATCAGGTCCTTGATGGTCACCGACTGCTCCTTGATGAAGGGCTGCTCGAGGAGGCAGACTTCCTCGTAGAACTTGCTCATCTTGCCTTCGACGATCTTCTCAACCACCGGAGCCGGCTTGCCGGTCGCGGCAGCCTGGGCACGATAGATTTCCTTCTCGCGCTCCATGTCCTCGGCCGTTACATCTTCCTTGCGGATGTAGCGAGGATCGACGGCGGCGATGTGCATCGCGATGTCCTTCAGCAGCTCCTGGAAGTCCTCGGTGCGGGCAACGAAGTCGCTCTCGCAGTTGACTTCGATCATCACGCCGATCTTGCCGCCCGCGTGGATATAGGTGCCCACCGCACCCTCGTTGGTCGAGCGCGAAGCCTTCTTGGCCGCCGACGCCATACCGCGCTTGCGCAGAATGACGAAGGCCTCTTCCATATCGCCCTTCGACTCCTGCAGGGCCTTGAGACAGTCGCCCATCGGAGCGCCGGAGCTGTCACGCAGTTGCTTTACCAGCTTTGCATCAATCTTTTCAGTCACAGTCGACATCCTTTTCCCTGTTTCCTTCTCTATAGAATCCCACCCCACGCCGACCCGGCAGATCAAGCCGCCATGAATTCCAGCTTTAGGGCAAAAGAGGCTCTACGTAAAGAAAGCGTGGCTGGATGATTCCCGCAGCCACGCCCTCGGAGCCCGTTGGCGGCCTCAAGAGGCCGTCGCGTGCAATTAGTTACCGCTCTCGGCTGCCTCGGCCTCATCCAGCGCCGCAACGATCGCCGGAGCCTTGCGGATGCCGCCGCCCAGAGCCGCTTCGAGGTCGACAACCTCACCCGTGGCTTCTTCGGTGGCCGCCGGAGCTTCGCCCTCGGCCGCAACTTCGACGTCGGTCTGCGTGGTCACACCGGCGATCTCGGCATACTGCTTGTCGCCGGCCATCTGCACACCCTCGACCACGGAGTCCGAGATCTTCGAGGTGAAGAGGCGAATGGCGCGCAGCGCGTCATCGTTGCCAGGGATCACATAGTCCACAACCGTCGGATCGCAGTTCGTGTCGACAACCGCGACAACCGGGATACCCAGCTTGCGGGCTTCCTTCACGGCAATCGCTTCGTTGTTCGAGTCGACGACGAAGATCGCATCCGGCAGGCGGCGCATGTTCTTGATGCCGGCAAGGTTCGCCTGCAGGTGCTTGCGCTCGCGCTCGAGCTTGATGACTTCCTTCTTGGTGAGGAGGTCATAACGGCCGTCCGTGGCCATCTCATCCAGTTCCTGAAGGCGCTTCACCGACTTCTGCACCGTCACCCAGTTGGTCAGCAGGCCGCCCAGCCAGCGCTGGTTGATGTAGAACATCCCGCAGCGGGTCGCTTCTTCAGCGATGGCATCCTGAGCTTGACGCTTGGTGCCGACGAACAGAACCACCTTGCCCTGAGCCGTCAGATCAGTGACGAACTTGCTGGCTTCCTTGAACATCTTCAAGGTCTTCTGCAGGTCGATGATGTAAATGCCGTTGCGCTCGCCGAAGATGTATTCCTTCATCCGCGGATCCCAGCGCTTCGTCTGATGCCCGAAGTGAACACCCGCTTCGAGCAGCTCCTTCATGGTGATCGTGGCCAAACAGCCTCCTCGTGAAATGCATCGCTGCACGTGGCAGCGATTGATTCCCTTGATTCCCTATCGGGAAGATTGAACTACCTGATGCTCTCCGGCGCCTGCCTCGCCCTTTATAGAGCGAAGCAGGAACCGGCAAACCTGATACACCCGGGCTAAAGCCCGATCCAGCAGCCAGCGACTAGCGCTTGGAGAACTGGAAGCGTGCGCGGGCGCCCTTCTGACCGTACTTCTTGCGCTCTTTCTTGCGCGAGTCACGGGTCAGCAGACCATCGGTCTTGAGGGTCTTGCGCAGCTCGGCGTTGAACTCAAGCAGGGCGCGGGCAATGCCCATCTTCACTGCGTCAGCCTGCGCGCTCACACCACCGCCGCGAACCGTGGTCACCACGTCGAACGAGCCGGTCAGCTCGGTCAGACCCAGCGGACGGCGCGCCGAAACGCGCTGCTGCTCGGTGACGAAGTACACTTCGCTCGGCTTGTCGTTGACGGTGAAGTTGCCCGTACCGGGGCGAAGGAAGACGCGGGCGATCGCCGACTTGCGGCGGCCCGTTCCGTAATACTGAACCAAATCTGCCATGCTCTGTCCTGATCCTTGGGTGCTTACGCGTTAATCTCGAGCGCCACCGGCTTCTGCGCCGCGTGGGGGTGCTGATCGCCCTTGTAGACATTCAGCTTGGACGCCATCTTGCGGCCGAGCTTGGTCTTGGGCAGCATGCCCTTTACCGCCTCTTCAATGATCTGCTCCGGCTTGCGTTCGAGCAGGCGGAGGAACGACTCCTCGCGCAGACCGCCCGGGAAGCCGGTGTAGCGGCGGTAAACCTTCTGCTGGCTCTTCAGCCCGGTCAGGCGAACCTTCTCCGCGTTGATCACGATCACATGGTCACCCATGTCGATGTAGGGCACATACTTCGGATTTCTCTTGCCGGCCAGCACGCTGGCAGCTTCGGTCGCGAGGCGCCCCAGCGTCTTGCCGGTCGCGTCCACCACGTACCACTTGCGGTCAATCTCGTGTGCGCTCGGAATAAATGTCGACATCGCTCTTTCCTTCTCCCTCAAAAACCGGGCCGGCCTTGCCGTCCGAGACCCAGGTCGGCAGCCTCTCGGGCCACCCCAAACATGTTTCGTCCACGCGCAAAAAGCAGCCGCGGACCGGATATCCCCGCAGCTTACAGAATGCTGTTCGCGTGAGGCTGGCGCAGACGCACTTCCTTCGGTCTTTCCACGTACACGTCCCGGCCAGAGGACTGCACACAGCCAGGCAGACGCACACTGCGCAAGGACTTTAGAATACGTCAATTTTTACCCGGGGTCAATGAATTCATACCCGGTCTTCCACAGGCCGTCGGGAACGGCTGCAAGCCGATGTTCGGCTCTCAGACAATCTTAAACCGGATGTCTTTACACGGCGTTTCTGCGCAATTTCGGTACTTTATGGGCGCAATTGCGTACACAACCACAACCACCGAAAATAGCCGTCTCGCTCCCAACCCTGCCCATCACTCGTAGCTCGAGATTTCCACCAGATTCCGGTCAGGATCGCGGACATACACCGACTGCATCCTGCCCATCGCCCCATTCCGCTCCACCGGACCCACCTCGATGTGCACCCGGAGCGCGCTCAGATACTCGACCACCTCGGCGATGGGGCTCTCCGTGATCAGGCAGAGATCGCCCGAGCCCGGCATGGGGTGCGCCGCCTTCGGCTCGAACTCGTGACCCCGTTGGTGCAGGTTGATCTTCTGCTCGCCAAAGGTCAACGCCGTACGTCCACCCTCTGAAACCACTTCCATCCCCAGGGCTTCGCTGTAAAAATCACAGGTCGCCGGGATATTTGCCACCGTCAAAACCAAATGGTCGATGCGATCGATCGAAAACGCCATCTCTTCCCTGCTCCCCTCACCCTATTCCCAGTGGCCGATCAGAGAAAGGCTCGCCGTGCCCGGCGTCTCCACGATCTGCTGATTCTGGCCCTGGACGAAATTGTGCATGATCAGAGTCACGGTCGTCCCGCCGGTTACCGGGATGTGGACCGTCTGGCTCAACAGGTAGTGTGGACGCGAGGTCAACCCTCCTGCCCGGAGCGCGGCGAAGCCGGTCAGCTGCTCATAGTGCCCAACCGTCGTGTCCAGATACCATTCCGGCGGCGCAGGCGTCTCCGAATCATAGTCCGCCTCGGCAAAGAGCGTATCGACCACGAAGGTCCGCCCCTCCGGCACCACGATGCACAGATAGCCCTTGCTCGCCGGTTGCGCATAGACGTCAAAGGTCTCGAACTGGTCGTATCCACCGCCGCTTGGCCGCGGATTGAAACAGGATGGCGCCTGGTCCGTCGGCAGCAGGAGCTGCGGATCATTGACCGGGGCATTCGGATAGCGGGGGTGATGCTGCGCTCCGGCCGGCAATGCTGCCACACAGCCAATCACCATCAAAGTTCCGAACCACCTACTGAGCCTGCCGCCTGACACCCTCTTCACTCTGCTACCTGCCCGATTGAAATCACTGCCGCAACTCACTCTAGACGCAACAAACCGCATTCTGGACGAAAAACTTCCGCATCATCTTATCGGCTACTTACTATCGGCTGCTCGGCCTTGCCTCGGCGCGATGCACATGCAGTTCGCATGCGGCCGGAGGATTCACCATCTGCTTTACGAAGGTGTGGTATGGCACGGTCCCCGGCTGCAGCGTCGACCAATAGCTGCTCTGAGAGATGAGTCCCTTATGCTGATCGAGGATCTGATGGGCTAGGATTTTTACTCCGCACTCGAGATTGTTCTTCGGCTGAAGGATGGTCTTCGCAGGGTCGTTCGGAGGAAGAGTCTTGTCTCGCGGCCAATCGAAGTCGCAGCTATACCGGTCAGCGTCCTCGTATGTGAGTTGCAGCAGGCCCTCACTGCGCACCGCCCGGCCCGTCACCCCATCCTTTACCGCAACGGCGGCTTCGGTATGCCGCACGCGCGTGTCAGGATTGAGCCCCGCTTCCGTTCCTGCGACCGCCTGAAAGAAATAGGCCCAGAAGGCCTTCTTATCGAGCTCGCTCATCTGGTAGAAGCGCGGACAGAACTGCCGTACATCGCGCGGGACTGCGTTGGAGAGCATCGCAGGTGGAAGAGCCTCTTCCACATACCGATCCCACGCCGGATCCCATGTCGACTGGCCCAGCTCGCTTTTCTTCACATCGATAGGGGTCGGCGGCGCCGGTTTTACGGGAGGCTTCACTGCCGGCTGCGTAGATGGAGCCGGGCTGTTTTCCGCCTGTGCCTTCTGCCGGGAGCAGCCGACCCCTCCGAGCGCAAGCAGCGTTATCACTCCCAGAAAAACTCCCGAAGATCTCACCACCCACGGCATGGCAACCTCACATGCGCCGCGGCCTCAGGCACAGCGCATCCACTTCCACGTGAAACCAAACGTAGAAGTGGATGCATCCCCCAGGTGCCGTGTTGTGCAAGGAGCAGTGGCTCGTAGGCCTTACTTTGAGCAACAAATTGTTCCTCAAAGTATGCCGCGAAAAACTGCCGCCTACAGCCCCTTGAGCAGCGTCTTAAAACGCGCCCATGCCTCTGTCCGCGCCTTCACATTTGCTTCGTTGTCGCTGGTCTTGGTCGGATCTTCCCCCGCGCGCATGAAACCGTGTCCCGCGCCCTCGTAGACGACTGCCTCGTATTTCTTGCCGGCCTTCTCCATCGCAGCCTTGGTATCCGGAACCGTGGCCGTGATGCGCGCATCGTTCCCGGCATAGAAGCCGTAGACCGGTGCGGTGATTGCGCCCAGGTTGTCCGGCGCCGGTCCATAGAAAACAAAGGCTGCGCTCAGGTCGTGCCGGTTAGTTGCGAAGCGGAAGCTCTGACCGCCTCCCCAGCAGAAGCCCGCAACCGCCAGAGTGCCGTTCACTGCAGGCAGCTTCTTGACGTAGTCCGCCGCGGCGTTCAGGTCGGCCGTTACCTGGTCCGGATTCAGCCCGGAGACTGCCTTCATCGCATCCTGTTGCGACGGAAAAGCACTAAAGCCGTCCTTCGTTGCAGTGCTTCCGTCAGGCTTCTCGCCGGAAAGCAGGTCAGGCACGATCGCGACATATCCCGCCGCTGCGATCTCATCGGCAGCCTCGCGCGCCCAGTCCGTAAGCCCGAAGATCTCGTGAATCACCAGCACCGCCGGAGCCTTCCTGCTTACCTCCGGATACACCACATACGCGTGCAGGGTGCGGTTCCCGTACTTGATATCGACCCATTCCTGATGCCGAGGCGACTGCTCCAGCCGCGCCTTCGCCCAATCCTGCGGTGGCGCAGCCATACCACTCATCGCCATCATGGCGTCCTGCCCCAGGGCTGCGACACCGCCCATCGTTACCACCGCCGCGAGCGCACATTGCGCCGCAAGTCTCCGCCGTCTCATCTTCAAACCTCCTGCCATCCGAGCCTCCGAGATCCTGTCTCGCAAGATAACGGCGACCGTGCGGATAAGGCAATCGGCTTTTGGAGCCTGTTCTGGCGGCGCACCATCCCAACACAACTTTCTCTTCCACGAAGACAAAGCTGGCGTACGATAAGCGCGCCGACATCTATTCAAACTTTGCGAGAGACTATGCCACTTGACCAGCCTGTGACCTTTCTACTTACCGCCCTGCCCGATCAGGCCATCGTGTTCTACCGCGATACCCTCGGCCTCGGCTATCAACGCGATGACGGCTTCGCCCTCATCTTCCACAATGGCCCGACGATGCTCCGCATCAGCAAAGTTCCGGCGCACTCCCCGGCGAATCACACCATCCTCGGATGGGAGGTCGCCGACATCGCAACCAGCGTCGCGGAGCTCGCGGATAAAGGTGTCGCCTTCGAGCACTACCCGGGGATGGGGCAGGACGAGCACGGCATCGCTACCTTTCCGAATGGCGATAAGGTAGCGTGGTTCCGCGATCCGGATGGCAATGTCCTCTCGCTCTCACAGCACGCATGAGCTCTCTGAGCGCTCTCCCGCAAAACACAAAAGGTGAAGCCGGTATTCGGCTTCACCTTTTCTTCCAAGAGCCCAGGACAGTGAGCGATACAAAGCCCGCGCCATCTGCTGCGGGCAAAAAAACACCCTTGTCAGTTGGACTGCGACTGAGGCTGCGGCTTGGGCAGCTGATTCTGCGGCGGATTGACCGGCGTCGGTGAGGCCACCGGCGGCTCATAGCCAGTCAGCGACGTCATGCCCTGCAGTTGCTGCTCCTGTACTTCGAGAGGACGCTGCATCACCATCGTGACGTCCGTGCCAGCCGGGAACGTGATGTCCGAACCATGCTTCATGAACATCTCCGCGATTCCAGCCGCAGCACCTGCGCCCGCGCCGATGCCGACGCCCAGGCCCGGCGAACCACCCGCCCAGCCGGCAAGACCACCGATACCTGCACCGGCAACGGTCGCGCCGCCGACAGTCTTGGCGTCATCCACCTTATTGCCCTTGCTCTCGATGAGGCCTTCCTTGTCCTTCACCTGAACATCTTTCGCACCCGGCACATTGTCCACAGCGCCCGGCAGCGCAATGACCACGCCGTTCGGGAAGGCCATCGACACAAAGTGCATCATGATCTGCGCGCGGCCCTTGACCTTGCCGCCACGCTCCACGCCGTCGATGTAACCCTGCACAAAAACGCCCGCAGGAATGACCACGCGGCCACCTTCAATCACAGGAAAGTCGCTGGTCAGGTAGACGGCATCGCCGGGCTTTGCCGTCGATGTGCTGATTGCCGCTTTGAGCGTAAGAGGAATCTTGGTTCCGGCCGGGACTACGAGTGTCTGACCGGTTGCGACCGCGGTTGCGGCGACCGCCGTGGCTGGAGCCGCAGACTGAGCCTGAGGCTGGGGCTGCTGAGGGGGGGCGGCAACTGGCGCGCTCTGCGCGAACAGCGCGGGCGATGCCAGCAGGCTGGCGCCCAGGACAAACAACGGCAGACGGGAAACGGGGCGAGCGGAGTGCGTCATTCGATAATCTCCAAGGGGAGCGGAAACGGCAGTCTCTGATGGACGCCTGGGTCAGACCCGAAAACCGGACCTGCCGTATATCGCGTTCGCTCCGTTTAGACGGGCATGGATTCACCCGTCGCTTTCGAACTGATCCTATTGTTCCACTGGTGACAACAAATTGTGCTCCTCATTTGGTAACTCGGGACAAGTCATTGGTCACCCGGGGCGGGCGTACTATCGGGGGAGCTTCAAGCCCATTCCGGATGCCCGGCGCGCCTGATTTCTGGCCAATAAACGAGGTTTGCGGATGAGATTACCGCACGAGGTCGCTAATCAGCTCTTCCCTCTTCCTCAATGCAATGCCGTCCACTCTCTCTGCAACCTGGAACCAGAAAAACAAGCCACCAGCCCCCAGGAGGAGCAGTGACAGTTCCGCCAGCAGGACCTGCCCGTGCACCACGAATAAGAAATACACGCCGGCTCCCAGGCCAATGATCCCCAGTTGAATGGCCATGCTCAGCAGCCCATTGCCCGCCGCTCCCTGCTCACGCGACATGCGCGTGAGCGTCATGCGATATCCCATCAGCAAAGACATGAGATTTCCCGCTGCAAGCTGCGTCGGCAATGCAAAGAGCAGCCAGCATGCCGTCAGCACGATCATCTGCAACGGAGGCGGACCGAAGCGAAATACGGCTACGGCCGTTACCAGCGCCAGCTCGACCGCGAACAGCACCGTATGTACCAGGTTCTTTGCCGCGAAAATTGTACGGAAGCTCACCGGAGCCAGGAAATACAACTGAATTCCACCGCCATCTCCACCCAGGCTGTTCGCGATCAGGCGGGTCAGGCCGAGAAAGCTATATGCCGCGGCAAACGGCAGCGCGAAATGGCCAATGCCAGGAATACCGCCCTGTCCATGACGGCCCCCGCTGCCGATCACCATCATCAGGATGGGCGGTGCAGCCAGCCCATAGAGCAGCACGCCGCTGCGCATTAGGTAACGAAGCTCTTTTTCAACGATGGCGCCTATCGGCCCCGCGCCATTCAGCCAACCACTACGCACCTGGACCTTACGGTCTTCGCGCCGGGCCGACTCTCCGAGACTTTCACCGCGATACTCTGCCTTGAGCCTCACGCCCAGCACGAGCCCTGCCAGAGCCGCATAGAGGGCTACGCCGCCAGCCTGGGTCAGCTGTCCTACACTGCCGCGCAGCGCGGACTCGGCAGCCATTGCCGTCATCCCGGGAGGCAGAAAGGCCTGCACATGCGCCAGCACTGTCACCGAGGCAGGCATCGCACCATGATTCACTGCATGTCCATGCCCTTCTTTGCTGAAGTGCTGGATCGCCGGATTGACCATCTGTAGAGCCAGCATCAGAAAGAGAAAAACTCCACCCATGATTTCGCGCGTCTTGCGCTGCGCCAGCCAGCGATCAAGCCAGGCAAAGATCATGCGCGAAAAGAGAAAGTTGAATGCGGCATACAACGCCAGAGCAAGCGTAATGCCGAGCACCGCCGAGGGCTTCGCCACAATCAGCCCTATCCATATGCCATACAGGCAGATCACACCCATGATGGTGGCGATATCGATCAGCCCATAGGTCAGCGTGAGCATCACCCAAGAACCGAAGCTCAGCGGAAAGCGCCGCAGCGCGCTGAAGTCGGTGTGCTCCTGAAAAGACGCCAGCATCAGCGGCAGGAATTGCCACACCACAAAGACAGGCCAGAACAGCGCAGGCAGAAACGCCAGGTGGTGGCTGTTCGCGATGGAGTACGCGCCAAAGCCGAGCCCTACACCCATAAGCGCAGCAATGCCGCCAAAGAAAACCATGCTAAAGATGCGTGCGCCCAGCTCGAAGTTCCCGCGCTTCGTCTTCAGCCCGTGGCGAAGCATCTGCATGCGCACAGCGGCAACGGCTGCATACTGCTGCCGTGCCAGCGCGGAGAAAGCGCCATACGTCTTGCCGCCAGCGCCAGCGTCTATGCCAGCCCCTATGCCAACCATGACAACTCCGCCGCAGATTCGCTCGCATCCGCGCCGACCGCATTCAGGAAGATCTCTTCCAGCGTCAACCGCTGCTCGGCTGCCTCACCCGGCAGCCGCGAAGCCACACCGGCACGCAGTTCGTCGAGCGATCCGTTCGCTACCAACCGCCCCTGCGCGATGATTGCCACGTGGCTGCACAGCCGCTCCACAATTTCGAGCACATGCGAAGTAAGGAAGATCGTCGCACCGTGCTGAATCATGCCCTGCAACATGGACTTTAAGGTGCCCGCAGCTACCGCATCCACACCCTCGAAAGGCTCATCGAGAAACAGCACCTTCGGCCCGTGCATCACGGCGGCGGCCAGTGCCAGCTTCTTCTGCATGCCGTGCGAGAAATCGGTGACCAGCTTCTTCGGCTCATTGGCAAGATGCATGAACTCGAGCAGCTCTTCCGTACGCCGCGCCGTCGTCTCGCGATCGAGCCCGTACATGCGTCCCACAAAGCGCAGGTACTCCGACGCAGTAAGCCGCCCCAGCAGCGCCATCCCTTCCGGCACTACGCCGATTTGCCGCTTGAGATCCATCGATCCGGCAGTGAAGGTCTGTCCAAGGATCTCAATGCGTCCCGCCGTCGGCTCAAGTAGCCCGGTCAGCATCTTGATGGTCGTTGATTTTCCAGCGCCGTTCGGGCCGAGGAAACCGAAGAACTGCCCGGGAGCCACCGAGAAAGACAAATCATCGACAGCCGTGAAATCGCCGAAACGTCGTGTGAGCCCGTAGATTGCCAGCGCAGGAGTGCCCATGCCCGCAGCATAGTCGCAAAGTATAGGAGCACCAACAGAAAAGCGCCGTTTCTTCCATCGCATACAGAGATGTGACAGGCAGGCTCATACCGCGACGCAGAGTGATTTTCAGATCCGAGGCAATCTGATCGCCCCACCTCGCGTCCAACCTGGGTAGAGAACGTCTCGGCACGGCTGATTTCTGTGTAACCAGGAGTGCAGGCGCCATGTTCTATTCATCGCTCTTCGCCCACCACCGGTGGTTCTTCGTCATCTTCGCGTTTTGCGCTGCGCTGTTCCTCGGCAACCTTGGGCAATATCTTTTCTTACGCTTTTTGAAGCACAGCGCCAACAAGAATAACGCCCGCATCGGCTGGGGACTGCAGAAGCACCTCGGGGGCCCGTCACGCGCCATTTTCCTCCTTACCTGCTTCCTCGTCTCACTGCAGTTCATCCCCCGCGTCCCGCAGGATATTCTGCATACCATCCGCCACGGAACGTACATGATCCTGGTGCTCGCTGTCGGATGGTTCTTCTCCGGATGCGTATACGTGCTGCAGGACTTCATGTTGCGCCGCTACGATGTCACGGTTGCAAACAACATCCGCGCCCGGCGCATCCACACACAGTTCCAGCTCTTCCGCCGCATCGCCATTGGCTTCGTCATCGTCCTTACAGCCGGCACGCTGCTCTGGACATTCGATGACCCGAAACTTTGGCACTATGGTTCCGGACTTCTCGCCTCCGCCGGACTGGCTTCTCTGCTGTTAGCCTCCGCCGCAAAGACCACCGTATCGAACCTCCTGGCAGGCTTGCAGATTGCTCTTACAGAACCAATCCGCATCGATGATGTGGTCGTCGTCTCCGGCGAATGGGCGCGCGTGGAAGAAATCACCTCGTCCTATGTCGTGCTCAAGATATGGGATCTCCGTCGCCTCATCGTTCCACTCAGCTGGTTCATCGAGAACCCATTTGCCAACTGGACCCGCGAGAGCGCAAACATCCTCACCTATTCGTATCTCTATCTCGACTACGAAGTGCCAGTGAAGGAATTGCGAGCGCAGTTCGAGAGAGTTCTCGACGGCTCCAAGCAGTGGGATCGCGGCGTGAAAGCATGCCAGGTGACAAACCTTACCGATCGGTCGATGGAGATCCGCTGCCTGATGGGCGCACCCGACTCCAGCCAGGCCTTCGACCTGCAATGCCTGGTGCGTGAAGAGATGATGGACTGGGTGCGCGAGCACTATCCTTCAGCCTTCCCCACCGCACGCTTCAGTGCCCCGCGCGACATCAGCGTAAAGGCTCCCGAAGATCTGCTGCGCGTGATGCAGAGCACAGCGCAACAGCCGGAAACTCCGCGCCTGCCCGACCAGAATGCGGCATAAAGAGAAAGGCACCGGAGGCCGAAGCCTCCGGTGCCCTTTTTACTGAACAAGTAAACGATTTAAGCGGCGACCAGCGGGAGCTCTGCCCAAATCGTTCACCAGTACAAATGCGGCGAGGCCGCGATTACCCGAGCAATAAGCTCAGAACTCTTCGCCGAAGGCCACTTCGCCTTCCACCGCGACCTGGTAGGCCGAGACGCGGCGCTCGAAGAAGTTCGTCAGCTCCTGCACGTCCTGCAGTTCCATGAACGCGAAGGGATTCTGCGTCTTGAAGACCGGATCGATACCCAGGCGTGAGAGACGGGCGTCGGCCACGTAGCCGAGATACTGACGCATCTCGCGCAGCGAAAGGCCGGCTACGCCACCCGAAAGCAGATCCTCGGCGAACTGTGCCTCGGCGTCGACCGCTTCCTGCAGCATTTCCTTGATCTGGCCTTCGAGCTCGGCATCCCACAGCTCCGGCTCCTGCGCACGGACCACGTGGATGACCTCGTACGCGAATTCGAGGTGGCAGCTCTCGTCACGGAAGACCCAGTTCGTGCCGCCGGCAAGGCCATGCAGCAGGCCGCGCGAGCGGAAAAAGTAAACATAGGCAAACGCCGCGAAGAAGAACAGGCCCTCGATGCACGCCGCGAAGCAGATCAGGTTCAGCAGAAATTGGCGGCGCTGCTCCTTCGTCTCGAGCTGGTCGAGCTTCTGGATCGAGTCCATCCACTTCATGCAGAAGTCGGCCTTCTTGGCGATCGAAGGAATGTTCTCGACTGCGGCGAAGGCGCCCGCGCGCTCGTCGGGATCGGGAATGTAGTTGTCGAGCAACGTCAAATAAAACTGCACATGTACAGCTTCTTCGAAAAGCTGACGCGAGAGGTACAAACGCGCCTCGGGCGAGTTCACATGCTTGTAGAGGTTCAGCACCAGGTTGTTCGAGACGATGCTATCGCCAGTCGCGAAGAACGCGACGAGGCGCTTGATCAGGTGTACCTCGGCAGGCGAAAGCCGCTGCCGCAGGTCCACGAGGTCCGTCTGAAAATCGATCTCTTCGACCGTCCACGTGTTCTTGATACCGTCGCGGAACATGTCATAGAACACCGGATAACGCATCGGGCGCAGCGTGAGGCAGAGGCCCGGATCGAGAATGTGCTCGGGCGCCTCCACCGATGAGCTGCGTACTGCTTCTTCCTGTACCGACATAGAAAACTCCTATCTTCTGTCAGTGATGTTGCATGTTGAGCCAGTCACCGCTGGCCTTCAGTCGGTGGAAGCGCGCCTACTGGCACGCCTCGCACGACTCGGGATTCTCAAGCGAGCAGGCAATCGCCGCGCTCGTGCTCACCGCCGGTGCAGGCGCCGCAGTGCGGGCTGCCGCTCCGGGTACCGTCGTCTTGGCAATCTTCGTTGCCGGACGCGAGCGGAGGTAATAGGTCGTCTTCAGGCCCTTCTTCCACGCGTACATGTACATCGAAGAGAGGCGACCGATGTTCGGCGACTCGGCAAAGAGGTTCAGCGACTGCGACTGGTCGAGATACGCGTTGCGCGCCGCGGCCATATCGATCAGCGAGCGCATCGGAATCTCCCACACGGTGCGGTACAGCGTGCGGACGTCCTCGGGCAGCTCGTCGATGCTCTGCACCGAGCCTTCCGCCAGCTTCAGGCGAACGCGCATCTCTTCGTTCCACAGCCCGCGTGCCTTCAGGTCGTCGATCAGATAGCGATTCACTTGGAGGAACTCGCCCGACAGAGTCTCGCGCTTGAAGAGGTTTGAAATTTGCGGTTCGATGCACTCATAGCAGCCGGCAATCGACGCAATCGTCGCCGTCGGCGCAATCGCAATCAGCAGCGAGTTGCGCACGCCGCTCTTCGCTACGCGAGCACGCAGTACATCCCAGCGGGCCGTATCCGCGGGCTGCACACCCCACAGATCGAACTGGAACTTGCCCTTTGCCAGCCGCGTCTGCGGATAGGTCTCATGCGGACCATACTTTTCGGCGAGTTCGCACGAAGCTTCCACGGCCGAATAGTAGATCTCTTCCTGGATGCGCGCCGAGAGCGCCTGCGCTTCAGGCGAATCGAAGGCCAGCCGCATCTGGAAGAAGACATCCTGCAGGCCCATCAGGCCGAGACCCACCGGACGCCACTTCGCGTTCGAGCTGGACGCTTCCGGAATCGGATAGTAGTTGATGTCGATCACGCGATCGAGCATTGGTACCGCGGTGTGAACCGTGCGCGCCAGCTTCTCGAAATCGAAGCTCGGGCGTCCGTCGGCATCCCACGTCACGTGCCGGCCAAGGTTGATCGAGCCCAGGTTGCAGACCGCGGTCTGGTCGCTCGAAGTCACCTCGGTGATTTCGGTGCACAGGTTCGAGAGGTGCACCACGTTGCCCGCTTCGCCGGTCTGGTTGCACTTCAGGTTGGTTGCATCCTTAAAGGTCATCCAGCCATTGCCGGTCTCAGCCAGTGTGCGCATCATGCGCGCATACAGGTCGCGAGCCTTGATCTGACGGCGATAGAGCTGCGCCTCTTCGGCCTTCTCATAGGCAACCTTGAACTCGTTGCCGTAAAGGTCGGGCAGCTGCGGCACGTCCTTCGGATCGAAGAGCGACCACACGCCGTCGGATTCCACGCGCTCCATGAAGAGGTCGGGAATCCAGTTGGCGAGATTCAGATTGTGCGTACGGCGCGCCACGTCGCCGGTGTTGTCGCGCAGTTCGAGGAACGACTCGACATCCGCATGCCACGGCTCGAGGTACACGCAGCAGGCACCTTTGCGCTTGCCACCCTGGTTCACCGCGGCAACCGAGCTATCCAGCGTGCGCAGCCACGGCACAATGCCGTTCGAGAGGCCGTTGGTCGCGCGGATCAGCGAACCTTCTGAGCGCACACGATGGAACGCGAGACCGATGCCGCCCGAGAACTTCGACAGCAGCGCGACATTCTTATAGGTGTCGTAGATGCTGTTCAGCGAGTCCAGAGGCGAATCGTGCAGGTAGCACGACGACATCTGCGCGTGCTTGGTGCCCGAGTTGAAGAGCGTCGGCGAAGACGGTAGATAGTCGAGCGACGCAATCAGCTTGTAGAAGTTGATCGCCTCGTTCGGCGACTGCGCAAGGCCGCAGGCCACACGGAGGAAGAAGTGCTGCGGCGTCTCGATGATCCGGCGCGAAAGCGGATCACGGAGCAGGTAACGGTCATACACGGTGCGCAGGCCGAAGTATTCGAAGCGATCGGAGAACTCGTCGTCGATCGCGTCGTTCAGCTTGCGGGCATGCGTGTTCACAAAGTCGAATGCGGCCTTGCTGACCACGCCTTCCTGGTGCCCGTAGCTGATCGACTGCGAGAAGGAATACAGGTTGAAGCCCGAAACTTCCTTCATGATCGTCGCCAGCAGCAGACGCGCAGCCAGGCGCGAATACTGCGGCTCTTCCGCGATCAGCGAAGCCGCCGTGTCGATCGAAATCTTGTCCAGTTCCTGTGTGGTGGCGCCATCGTACAGGCCGCCGATCGTCTTCGAGGCCACGCGGATCGAATCCACATGCTGCAGGCCATGGGCGCAGCGCTGCACCGCACGCACAATCTTGTTTACGTCGACGGGCTCGAGCGATCCATTGCGCTTGCGCACATGCATCACTGCCGTCTCTTCAGGCACGGGGAAGCCCGGCGTCACGTCGGAGAGAGTCGTCTGTACAGGAATGCGATCGGAAGTTGCGGCCATCGGGAGAGTCTCCTTGGCCCCGGAAAGCACGCGAAGAAACAGCAACGGCCACTCCAGGCGGAGTAGCGCCAGTCACCATTGCCTCGCCTCACCCTCGGAGGCGCGAGCGAATATTTCCGTTGGCAGGTCTTCGGACTACGCAGGTTCAAGCCTACTCGCCAGACTTCCCGAGGTCCGATACAAGAGACCCAGTGTCCTCGTGGCTTTCGTACCTACTAACCGCTGCGGGGCAGTCCCGGATTCTCACCGGGTTCCCTTTTCATCCTCCGCTTGGGAGGAACCATCGGAATAACCACACTATAAGTTGAGTCGACCGGCGCAAACAAGGCCACCCATTGTGGATATTCTGCAAAACTTCGCAGAACCCCACAATGGGTGACCGGTTACCGCCTTTTGTTTACTGATTAATAACGCCAGCTCTTCACATCCACCCCCTCGGGCGCCGTCTTCAGCATGTGATCGACCATCAGCGGAAGCACCCGCTGCGGCCAGTCGGCGTTGTTTTCCTGCATCGAATACTCGGCCGGACCTCCGGTATAGCAGTGCGGCTCGCCCGGGCCGTACTGGAATTCGGCATCTGAATGCGGATTCCGGCTCGCAGCCAGCGATTTCTGCAGATCATGCACAGCGTTGTTCAGAAAATAGGTGTCGCCATCGCCCACCGCCAGGTGCAGCTTGCCCTCGAGCTTCGGTCCCAGCGTCGCCCAGTTTTTCTGCAAATAGGCGTTCAGGTCGTAGTGCTCGTGCCAATACTCGACTACCTGCTTGTCGATCTTTCCGGTCAGCGGATCGATCACCTGCGCCGGATAGCCATCCGGCCCGGCTGGCGAGAAGACCGCCTGCCAGATATTCCACTGCTCGGTCGAACGCCCATGCGTGCCCAGTACATACTCGAAGCGGAATTCGCCTTCGGCATTCGCGATGATCGAGCCATCCGGCTTGCGATCGGCCGCGATTGGAATCTCGCCGAAGTCGCCCTTGCGGAGAAAGGCATTCGCATCGTTATAGAGATCGATGTTCTGGTAGCCGTGGAAATCCACCGGATCGGGGCAGGCCGCCCAGGTTCCGTTATACAAATCCGGATAGAAGACCTGCGTCGCCAAAGCCTCCCAGCCGCCGGTCGACCCGCCGAAGGTCGCGCGCGCCCAGCCCTGCCCCAGACCGCGATACTTCTTCTCGATGAACGGAATCAGCTCTTCGTTGATCGCCGATCCGTATGGCCCGAGGTTCGCGGAATCCACCACGTACGAGTCGTCATAGTACGGATTCGCGTTCTGCACATAGATCATGATCACGCGCGGCAACCGGCCGGAGGTCCAGTCCTGGAAGAAGCGATAGCCGGCCGCGGCGCGGCGCGCAGCTCCCTTGTCCTTCCCGTCGGGCAGCTTCGTAATCCATGGCAGCGGGCCGAAGCCCGCATGGTAATGGTCCTGGTAGACAACCAGCGGATAGTGCGCGTCCGGATGCTCGTCGAAGCCGTCCGGCAACAGTACCCACGCGCCCACGTACACATCGCGTCCCCAGAATTTGCTCAGCTTTTCGCTGCGGAATCGCTCGTACTTCAGCCACTTCGCGCCGGGATCCTTCGCCGCCATCACCGCCGGATCCTGATCTGTGCCTGCAATCGGCGGGATCACCTTGTCGAGCGAAAGCTTCAGTACCGTCTTCGTCTTCGGGTCGAAGTGCACCTTCACTGGCGCGTCATAGGGATTGCCCGGCTTCTCGTCCCAGTGTTGGCCCTCGCCCTTGTCCGGCGGCAGCCATACCGTCTTGCCGCTGGCGAGGTGGAACTCCTCATACACGTTGAAGACGGCTTGCACCGTGTAGTCACCCGCATCCAGATCACTGAGCGATTTGCGCGGATAGCCGATCGTCGCCGCATCCACCACGATCGGCTTGGCCGGATCCTGATTCACCACGTCCACGCCGAATCCCTGCGAGGAAAGATAGTTCTCCTCCAGCTGAAAGCGCGGCTCCGATTCCTTGTTTTTCGAAAACACCAGGATCAGGTGGCCGTTCAAAGGCTTCGCAACGCCACTCGAAGCCGGAATCGAGACTTCAATCCTCTGCGCGTGCGCGCAGACACACGTGAAAGCAGCAAATGCCGCAACGACCAGACGCCGCATATCTCTCCTGTACCCGAAGGGGTGAGGGAAGGATATCAGCCGCCTATATGGCTCTAGTCCTGCTGTGGCGCAGCCCCGCGCACAATCAGCTCGAGACCTTCCTTATACCGGCGTTCATAGCGGTCGAAGAGGATCGCTCCAGCCTGCCGCATCAGCGGAAACTCCTTCGGATCGAGCCTGGCGTTGCGCTCTTCGATGTCGTACTGCGGGGATCGCTCACCCGGCCGCGGAAAAACCGCCTGTTCTTCCATCACGAAGCTCTGCGTGTAGTTAAAGATGGTGCTCATCAGCACCGCCGTCTGCCGCACCGTGAAGCCCTTGTCGTGAATCTTCGCGGCCACCTGCTCGGCCGTCTTCATGTACGTCGTGTCCGTCAGATGAGAGCCCGCGACCATGCGCGCACCATCGCGATAAGCCAGCAGTGTCTGCCGCAGACCCGTTCCGTAGGCTGTCGCCCACACACGCCAGTCGGCCGCATCTCTCCCGGGAAGCATCTGCGGCGCACCCTCAGCCAGCACCCGCGTCGCCATCTCGTCGATCAGTTCCTGCTTGCTCTTGAAGTGCCAGTAAATCGTGGCCGCCTGCACCTTCAGTTCGCTGCCGAGAAGGCGCAGCGTCAGCTGCTCGAGCCCCACTTCGTTCAGCAGTTTCAGCCCAGCCTCCGCCACTCTGTCGCGGTTCACCTTCATGCCTTCACGATAACAGGCTTGACATTCCAAAATTGAACATCGATAAACTTATTGAACAATGTTAGATTTTGAACGAAGGAGAATCGTATGAACGCAGCCATCGTCACAGCCGCAGGACGCAGTCCCATTTTTGGAAGCTTTCGCGAGCCGGTTGCTCAGGAAGGCGCCGAAGTCATCTCCGTAAGTGCGTCCGCGCTCAGTCAGTTCAGCAAGTCCCGTTCGACAGGCGCGCATTACAGCTCCGACGGTCTCTTCCCCGCAGTTGCCGGTATCGACGGCACCGGTCTGACCGCGGACGGCCGCCGCGTCTACTTCGTGATGCCGGAAGCACCCTTCGGAGCTCTGGCTGAGAGGTCCATTGTCCGGGCAGGCCAGTGCATCCCGATTCCTGACGGCCTCGACGAGGTGACCGCAGCAGCCATCGCAAATCCTGGCATGTCAGCGTGGGCCTCGCTGGTCGAGCGTGCCCACCTGCAGCCGGGCGAGACCGTCCTCATCAACGGCGCGACCGGCACAGCCGGAAGGATCGCGGTACAAGTCGCAAAGCATCTCGGAGCTGGCAAGGTAATCGTCAGCGGTCGCAATGCTATCGAACTCGAAAAACTGAACGCCGACGCCGTGATTCCCTTCTCGCTCGATGGTTCCGATCCAGAAGGCGCGCAGCACTATGAGAAAGCTCTCTGCGCTGTGTTCGAGCACGGTATCGACGTCGTGATCGACTATCTCTGGGGGCAGAGTGCGAGAACCATCCTCGCTGCCATCACCCAGGCCGTGGAGGACGCCACGCCTGTCCGCTTTATACAGGTCGGCGCAGCCTCAGGTACATCCTCTATCGACCTTCCGTCCGCCGCACTCCGCTCTTCTTCCGTTGTGCTGATGGGCAGCGGCATCAAGAGCGTACCGTTCTCAAAGCTGCTTGAGGCTGTGAAACACACCTTCGCACTCGCCGCAGCCGGCAAACTCCAGATTGCGACAAAGACTATGCCCCTGTCCGCGATCGAGGAGGCATGGCAGGCGCCGATCTCACCCCGCATCGTCATCACGATTCCATAGGACGGAAAGGGCTCAGCGATGCCAGATCAGTGCGCCGTGGTGCCAATCGCCGCACCTGCGCTGATCTTTTCCCTCCCCGGCAGATACGGCATCACGGGATCGCGCGGATGGCCGGGCATTCGCATGACGGCTGAGCCACCGGCTGGAGCCATCCCCACCTGCCGCTGGAATCGGCTATTCAGTTCTTCGGCTGCAAGTAGTGCAAACGGAATGGTCCACTCAATCGCGACCCTGCTCTCAATCCACAACCCGTAAAAGGCAGTTACCGCAAAACACGGCAACGACCATAGGAGAAAAGTCCTGGAGTGCTGCGACAGGTGCCGGCGGCCCATCCACACAGGCAGCAGCAGGAACCCAAGCATGCTGGCGATCTGGGGCCAGTACAGCGGCATCTCGAGACTTCGCAGATTCGCCCTTATGCGATTGCCCGTCTCGCTTACGTTATGCCGATAGTGGTACGCAATCGGCAGGTGAATCACGAGCCAGAGGGCGAACATCGTGGCACAAAGCATTGTGACCCGCCTGCGACTCATCCGCGGAGCAAGAGAGAGGCAGAGTGGGATCAGATAAAGAGAGGTCTCGCGAAAGAAGACGTCCAAGGCGAACAACGGTATCAGGGCGCCGCAGCGCCGGGTGAGGATGCAGGCGCAACAGGCCCCGAAGAGAAACATGTGTGGCAGGTCATAGGGGAACCAGAGTGCCTGTAGATAGCGGGCTGCGCAGGAGGCGTACAGGATGGCGATCGTCAGTGACGGCGGCAGCCACCAGAGGATCGGCATTCGCCGCCACCCATAAAGCGAAGCCAAAGCGACAGCAGCCAAAGTGCAGATGCAGCCCACCTGCAGGCAGGCCAGTTTCCGCACCGTCATCGGCTCGGCGCAGACCGACTCGACGCGTCCCAGTTCGCCTCGCTCGCGCGTGTTGAGAAACGCCGCGACGCGCTCCATTGCCTTGCTCCGCGAGGCGAGGCTCATCACCGGAATCATCCCAATGCGTCCCTGGTAAGGCTGGTGATCCGTGCCGGCGACATAGCCCTCGAGGCTGATGTAGCTGACGTTGCCGTAGAAAGTCGACTGCACACAATGCACCGCAGCGAGCGCGAGAAGCAGCAGGATCGCCATGTTCGACAGATTGCGCTGAAAAGCGGCAGCCATGAATATGCGCCACATTATCGGGTGAGCCCCCCGGCAAATGATGGGGAAATAAGGATTTCGCGCAGATCTTGGGTCAAAGCGGGATTACTTACAGAAGTCATCCCAAAACTGGCCTCATGCAGCGATCCTTGTCAGGATGTCGCTCTGCCCGCTCAGCAATCGCCAGGAGGCATCTGACCGAGGCGGTGACTCCGAAATGTATAGCTGTCTAGAAGAGTCCCCTAAAATACCTCCATGGATCGCCGCACTCTGCTCACCCTTTCCGCCAAAGCCGGACTGCTCTCGGCCCTGCCGTCGTTTGGGGCCTCCGCGCTCTTCGCCCGCTCGCTGTCGTCCTTCGCTCACGAAGGCGTCGCTCTCGCGCATCCCACCGCAGACCAGGTGCGTTGGGAAGATCTCGAGATCGGCATGTTCGTACACTTCGGCAATGAAACTTATCTCAACGGCCGTTCGCATGACTTCTCCGTGCCGGCCTCCGAGGTAAATCCGGTCGATCTCGACACCGATCAATGGGCACGCACCGCTGTCGCTCTGGGCGCAAAGTACATCGTCTTCGTCGCCAAGCATCAGTACGGCTTCTGCAGCTGGCAGACGGACACCACCGACTTCAGCCTGAAGAGCTCGCCATGGAAAGACGGCAAAGGCGACATCATGCGGATGCTCCGTGCCTCCTGCGACAAGTTCCAGCTTGGCCTCGGCGTCTACCTCTCGCCGCGCGACGACCATTTCGGCGCAGCCACGGGCGGCATCTGCAAGACTCCCGAGGAGCAGGCGAAATATAACGAGATCTACCGCGCGCAGCTCACCGAGCTCGTCACCCGCTACGGTCCGCTGGTCGAGATCTGGTTCGACGGCGCAACGGCTACTCCGGTCAATGACATCCTGAAGAAGTACCAGCCGCACGCCGCCGTCTTTCAGGGCCCCGCTGCCACCATTCGCTGGGTGGGCAACGAAGATGGCTTCGCGCCCTATCCCTGCTGGAACGGCGTCGACCGGGGAGCTTCGGCGGCGGGCACGGCGACTGCACTCGATAGCGATCCCAACGGCAACCGCTGGCTGCCCAGCGAGGTCGATGTTTCCATCCGCCGCCCTGACTGGTTCTGGACTCCGGACAACGAGAAGAAGGTTCTCAGGGTGGACCAGCTGTTTTCGATCTACTACCGCTCCGTTGGCCGCGGCGCGCAGCTGATGCTGAACATTCCGCCGGACCCCAGCGGCCTGCTGCCCGCGGCGGATGTCGCCTCAGCGACTGCCTTCGGTACAGAAATCAGGCGCCGCTTCGCGAGGCCTATCGCAACAACTTCCGGCAAGGGCGCACAGGTCACGCTCCAGCTCGCTAGCCCAACCCGTATCGATACCGTCATCCTGCAGGAGTCCATCGAACAAGGCGAGCGGGTTCGCGCTTATACACTCGAAGGCCGAGTGAACGGGAGCTGGACCACGCTCGGCGAAGGGTCGGCCATCGGCCACAAGCGCATCCAGCCAGTTGCGTCCACCGTCGTCGACGCAGTCCGCATCACCGTGACCAAAGCTGCTGCCGAACCGGAAGTACGCACGCTTGCGGTCTACGACACAGGCGTTGCGCCACCTTCGGACTGGAACGCGACTTCGGCGCTATGGTCGCACAACCTCATCGGCGACTGGAAAGACGGCCGCTTCTCGCTCGATCTGCACAAATATGTGAATGAAGCCGCGCAGTACCTGCTCCGCCTCGTCCCCGCGGAGGGCGCGATCACGGAGATCAGGGACATCACGCTCATCCTCGACGGCGCGCCGCAGCCTAAGCTCCTCAAGCACGTCCCCGTTCACCCCGATGAGCTGGTCATCGATGTCACCGGCCTCGGTGACACCGGCACCATCTCCGGTACGGTTGTCGGTGCCACGCACGGACAGGCGCTCCTGCAGAAGCTTTAATCCGCATATGCAAAATAAAACAGCCGCCAAGCTCAAACTCGGCGGCTGTTTTGTTTGCGCGAAGAGGCCTATGCCCCAGTTTCAAGCACCACGCGGAAGCGCGCCTTACCGCTTTCCATGCGGGCGAAGGCATCGGCGGCCTTGTCCAGCGAATACTTCTCGATCAGCGGCTTTACGCCCGTAAGCGAGCTGAACTTCAGCGTGTCTTCGGAGTCGATGGAGGTACCGCTGGGCCAGCCCGCTACCGCCTGCTTCGCAAGGATCAACGGCACCACCGGCACCTCGAGCGGAGTGGATGGCACGCCGACGACAACGAACTTTCCGTTGTATCCGAGGCCGCCGAGAGCAGCCGTCATCGCGCTCGCGTCCGTCACGGTGGCCAGAATAACCTTCGCGCCACCCAGCTTCTTCAGCTCTGCGGCCACGTCCTGCGCGGTCGAATCGATATAGTGATGCGCGCCTAGCTCTTTCGCGAACGAAGCCTTGTCCGCGCCGCGGGCGATCGCCACCGTCTCATAGCCCAACTTCGCGGCATACTGCACGCCCAGGTGCCCGAGGCCACCCATGCCCAGAATTGCCACCACGTCCGGTGGACGCGCACCGCTGTTGCGCAGCGCATTGAAGGTGGTGATGCCCGCGCAGAGCAGCGGTCCTGCTTCGGCCGAATCGAGAGACTCCGGCACCGCGGCCAACGCGGCCTGCGGAGCCGTCACATAGTCGGCCCATCCGCCGTCATAGGTGATGCCCGGAACGCTCGCGCGAATGCAACAGACGAAGTCGCCACGGCGGCAGGGCTCGCAGGTGCCGCAGTGTCCGCCATACCAGCCAAGGCCCACGCGCTGACCAACCTTGAACTCGGTCACACCGTCGCCGATCGCCTCCACGCGGCCGACCACCTCATGCCCCGGCACACGAGGGTACTGGATGCCGGGAAAGATCCCGTATTTGGTAATCGAATCGCTGTGGCACACCCCGCAGGCTTCCACCCGCACCAGTACATGTCCTGCGCCGGGGTTGCTCACCTCGCGTGTTACTACCTCGATTGCGCCGCCCGCGCTCACCACTTGCGCAAACCGGCCTTTTCTTGTCTCTGCCGCCATGGCGTTGTCCTCCTTATCGATCTCTATCTGTCGAATTGCCCTTTGGGTACCCGGGGAAAACTGCCTCATTATCATCCACAGAACACCGTCGTTGCGCTATCACTACATCATGATTTTGGGTGGCGCTCGGCATGCGTGGACAAGAATGCTTGAAGAACTCAAACACCTTTCTTGAGATACGGCTCAACGATCGCTACCGCCGCCTCGACTTCAGCCGTCATCTCCACCACCAGATGCGGTTCCGCAATCTCCTCCCACCGCGCCTTCATCGCGCGGTAAAGTTCCGGCGTGCGGTTCTGCGCAGGATGCCCTGCCTGCTGCTGCGACAGCCGTACCTCGGCTACCTCGTCCGGGCACACTACATGGATCAGCCGCCACTGCGCCCCGGCGGACTCGGCCGCGCGGATTGCGGTCTCTCGCTGCGCCCTTAAGGAGTACGTTCTCCCGTCGAGCAGAATCAGCCGGGTCTTGCCCTGACGCGTGAGATAAGCCGCCGCGTCGTAGATAGCCGTCATACAGAGATCATCCTGCTCGCGGGTGTAGTCGGTCAGAGCATCCGGGAACAACGCGGCACGCACCCGGTCCTTGTCGAGAATCGCAGCGGCAACGCCGGCGCGTTGCGCCAGCGCCCCGGCCAGCGTGCTCTTGCCTGTCCCGGGGAGTCCTGCAAGGATCACCCAGGTTACCTGCTGACTGCCCAACCGCTACTCCCCTTTTGGCTGCCAAAGTTCAACCCGGTTCCCCTCCGGATCGGTGAACCACCCGAAGTCGCCAAAATCGGACCGTTCCCGCTTCGCATCCACTTCCACCCCGGCTGCCGCCAGGGCGTCCAGCAGCGGATCGAGCGCATCCACCTGGAAGTTCAACATCACCGGTTGCTGCACGGGAAAATAGGCCGAGGCCTGCGAAAAGAAAGAAACCACGACAGGTCCCAGATGTTCCTGCGCGGGAAGCTGGAAGCATCCCTGGTCGCGCTTCAGCCCCAGGTGGTGCTCATACCACGCATACAGCGCCTCTGGATCGCGAGCCCGCAGGAACGCGCCGCCCAATCCCGTGATCTTCGCCATGAATCTCCTCCAAAAGGTTGAGACATCCCCATACTCACACTTCGAAACCAAACCGATTGGCCCGCGAGCCTGCCTTTTTATCGCTTAACATGACAAAAAAATCAGAAAACTGCATCTTTCTTTGTCGGCTGTCGTCTACCTGTTAAGAGTTTCCCCAAAGCTGGAATCCGTTGGAAGGAACTCCTTCTTGGGATTGGTGTGTCCGGGCCGCTCTCCTGTTCACCCAGGACACACCGATCTCCACATCGCCGGCACCCGCCTGCGAATATAGCCCAACCGGCAATTTATCTCTTTGAAATTTCTTCGGGCTGGAGTGAGGGCCACACTGGCGCACGCTTTTCCAGGAAGGATCGCACCCCTTCGCGGAAATCCGCTGTGGAGCGCGCCTCTGCGTTCGCGGTGACCGCCAAGGCCAGCCCCGCATCGAGCTCAGCCCGCCCGTACTCGTTCATCAGCCGCTTGGTCGCCTGCATCGCAGCCGGACTGTTGCGCAGCAGGCATACGGCCAGCCTTCGAGCTTCTTCCATCAGTTCAGATTCGGGCACGATCCGCGTCACGAGCCCCAGGTCCAGGGCCTCGACGGCTCTCATCTGCCGGCCACTCAGCAACAGGTCGCGTGCACGCTTGTCGCCGATCTGCATCCGCAGAAACGCCGACACCACCGCCGGCACAAAGCCGATTTTCACCTCGGAATAACCGAACCGCGCCTCCGGCACAGCCAGCGTCATATCGCAGACAGTCGCCAGCCCCATGCCTCCCGCAATCGCCGATCCGTTCACCGCCGCAATGGTCGGCCGCGGCAGATCGTGCAACACGCGCAGGAGGCGCGCAATCGATTCCGATTCCTGCCGATGCTCTTCCGCGGTGCGCTGCTCCATCGTCGCCAGGTGGTCGAGATCGAGCCCCGCACAGAAGGATTGCCCCTCCCCGGTTAGCACCACCACTCCACAGCTATCGTCCACAGCCGCCGTCTCCAGCGCCGTTGTCAGCTCCTGCACCATCACCGGGTTCAAAGCATTGCGGCGATCGGGCCGATTGAGCTTCAGAGTGACAACGTGGTTTTCCTTCTGCCAAAGAATGGTAGTGAAACGGCCCATCGAGACCTCCAACCGGACTGACAGGAGAGTCTAACTCCAGCTTTGCCTCGAGAGCGAACTCGCCATGCACGACTGAGCCTAGAGCCTGTTATGCCTTTTCGCGCGGTCGTGGATGGGAGCCAATTTTTCTGAGATCGAGGAGCGCGTCGAGACGGATATTGAACCTATCTGAGCGGCACGCGAAAAGGCATAACAGGCTCTCGGGCTTATTGAACTTTCGTCCCGAACTTCTGCCCGATACCCTGGCTGGCGCGAATGAGCGTATCGAGCGGCTCGAGCTTCGGCAGCTCTGCCCCCAGCCGCGTCAGCTCCGCCAACAACGTTTCGGTGGCGATATTGCCGACCAGCGTGTCCTGCGCAAATGGGCAGCCACCGATGCCGCCAAGCACCGAGTCGAATCGACGGCAGCCAGCCTCGTATGCGGCACGAATCTTCTCCGCCGCTGTCTCCGGCCGCGCATGCAGATGCACACCGAGCTCGATGCCCTCACCCAGCACCGGCTGCACCGCGGCGATCAGAGAACCTACCTGCTCCGGCGTCGCCAGACCCACCGTGTCTGCGAGGGAAATCTGCTCGATGCCAGAATCGGCCAGCAGCTCGCAGGCCGTGATGACTTCATCCTCATCCCATGGATCGCCATAAGGATTGCCGAAGGCCATCGATACATATACGGACAGCCCCAGCCCGGCCTTGTACGCGGCCTCACCCACCGCATCGAGTGCGTCGCTGCTCTCCTCGGGCGTCTGGTTCTGATTGCGGCGCAAAAACTCCGGAGAAATGGAATACGGAAAGCCGATCGTCGTCACAGCGTTCGTCGCGATCGCCCGGTCCGCACCCTTCTTGTTCACCACGATGCCGAGAATTTCGACGTCCTTCGGCGCATCGGCAAAAGCCAGCACCGCTTCGGCATCGGCCATTTGCGGCACCGCTTTTGGAGAAACGAACGACACGGCGTCCACGTGCTTGAATCCCGCGGCAAAGAGCAGCCGCAGATAATCGGCCTTGATCTCTACCGGAATCTGCGTCGGCAGCCCCTGCCACGCGTCGCGCGGGCACTCGACCAGCTTCACCTTATTATTCTTCGTTGTGTGATTCGTCATTTGGGCACCTGCATATGCGCCATCAGGAAGAGCACGAACACTCCAAGCAGGTGCATCACCACCGCCGAAGCAAATCCCGCGCCAACACCGCGCGAGCGCATGGTGAGCATCATGAGCAGTCCGTAGATAGGAAACTGCGCGTACATCATTCCCTGAGAGAGGCCGTCCGACATATCACTCGAAAGACCAAGCGCCGGATCTTTCAATAACAGCACGTAAGGATAGAGCAGACGCAGCGCCGCCGGTCCTTCGAGCGCGAAGATGCTTGCAAAGTGCACAGCCACCGGCGTGACGGCGATGCCCAGTGCCACCGGCCACCACCGCAACCAACCGCCACTGCTCTTGGCGCGGGAGCCCGTCCGCCGCTTACCTTTTGTCGATGCAGGAGACATAAGCGACAGAATACTAAAGATGCCTGTGTGCGAAGCACTGTAGCCCTGACAACAGAGACTATGCCTGCGAAATCTACGTCTGCAGAACACCCGGATGAAATTTCGCGACCTCTGGATTCAGCGCGGCAGCCTCGAGCGCTGTCAGGATGGCATCCCGTGTCTTCGCCGGATCGATGATCGCATCCACCCACAACCGCGCGGCGGCATAGCGGCAATCGGCTTGTTCTTCGTAGGTGGCGCGAATCGAGCTCTCCAGATCGCGCTTTTCTTCATCGCTCAGCTTGCGGCCGCCGCGCTCCAGCTGCCTCACCTTGATCTCGACCAGCGTAGATGCCGCCGAAGCGCCGCTCATCACCGCGTAGCGTGCCGTCGGCCAGGCAAAGACGAAGCGCGGATCGTAAGCCTTGCCGCACATCGCGTAGTGCCCTGCTCCGAACGAGCCTCCGACAATCACTGTGATCTTCGGGACCGTCGAATTCGAAACCGCGGCAACCATCTTCGCGCCCGCACGGATGATTCCGCTCCACTCCGCATCCCGCCCCACCATGAAGCCGTTCACATCGTGCAGAAAGATCAACGGCACCAGGTTCTGATTGCAGTCGAGGATGAAGCGCGCCGCTTTCTCCGCGCTCTCGGAGTAAATGACTCCGCCAAACTCCACGCGCTTCTCGCCGGTGTGGCTGGTCTGGGGTTGCGGTGTCTTCTGATTCGCCACAATACCCACCGCATAGCCACCCACGTGGCCATAGCCGCAGATCACCGTGCGCCCGTAGTCGGGCCGATATTCGTCAAACTCGCTGCGATCGACGATGCGCGCAATCACCTCGTGCATGTCATAGCTGTTCGCCGACGCCTTCGCAGGATCGGGGTCGAGCAATGCGTACAGGTCTTCGGCCGCATGCTTCGGAGCATCCTGCTTTAGCTCGAAGGCTATCCGGGCAAATGGCGCGCCCGGCCGCTGCCCCAGCTTTGCCACCAGAGATCGTAACCGTGCCACGCACAAATAATCGTTCGGCTCCCTAAAGTCGACCGTGCCTGAAATCTCCGCGTGCATCGCGGCCCCGCCCAGCTCCTCTGCCGAATATTTCTGCCCGATAGCTGCCTGCACCAGCGCAGGCCCGGCCAGAAACAGCCCGCTGCCTTCGGTCATCAGCACGGTATCCGTCATCACCGGCAGATACGCACCGCCCGCGACGCACATGCCCATGATCGCCGTCATCTGCGGAATACCCATCGCCGACATGACCGCGTTGTTGCGGAAAATGCGTCCGAAGTCGTCCTGATCCGGAAATACATCCTCCTGCAGCGGCAGAAAGACACCGGCCGAATCCACCAGATACAGCGTCGGTATGCGGTTCTCCATCGCGATGGTCTGTGCCCGCAGCACCTTCTTCGCCGTCATCGGAAAGAACGCGCCCGCCTTCACAGTTGCGTCATTGGCGATGATCAGGCACAGCCGTCCGCTCACCCGTCCCAGGCCCGTGATCACACCTGCCGCCGGCGCGCCGCCCCACTCCTCGTACATGCCGAAGGCCGCGAAGAGTCCGAGCTCGACAAAAACAGTCTCGGCATCGATCAGGAGATCGACGCGTTCCCGCGCGGTGAGCCGCTTCTTCGCATGCTGCGCCTCGATGGCCTTTGTGCCGCCACCCTCGCGAATACTGCTCTCCTGCAGACGCACTTCTCCCAACTTCGCCAGCATGGCAGCGGTGTGCTGCTTCGCTCGCGGAGCGTTGCGGTCCAGCTTCGATGCGATCGTGTTATCCAGACGGGCAGAATTTCCGGCAGCCATAGCGACCGGCCAGCATAGCACGCGATCCCTGCTGCGCGCAGGGCGATACGCCTTCGACCCTCGCTTCTTTCAGTCGCGATCCAGCGCTCATGCAGAGAACGGACGAGAAACTGCTACCGCACGGCCAAATCCAGGCTCAACCGCACAAACGAAACCGCTGGCATAGGTAGATCGAACTCGAGCACCGCCTCGCCTTGCGCATCAGCCATAATCCGCGCGTCCGGTTCCAGTGTCTGCAATCCGTCCCGCTCATGCAGTACACGCATTGCACTCGCGTCCGGCCATTTCGGGCTGCCCATCGACTGCCACGCGCCGTAGACATTCGAGTGCGTGTTGTCGATGCGGTCATGCTCGACGGTATAGGCCTGTCCCGGCACGAGCCCTTTCACCGTCAGCACCACGTGCCGGTCGAGTGCCGGCGCTCCCATCGACTTTGCATGTTCATCGGTTGCGTTCGCAAGCAGTGCGGCGACGGTGCCACCATCGCGCGTAGCCACGCCCTGCACCAGCCCTCCATAGCCATCGCCTGTGCCCGTCATCGCTGCGCGATGCGTCCCCATGCGATGCAATTCGTAGAAGGCCCAGTACCGCGCCTTGCGCAATCCGTCGAGACCGATCATTCCAAAGCCGCCATGAAACAGCGCCTTCGGATTGCCGCTCTCCTCAAAGTAATCGCTCGCTGTCCACGGGCTGAGGACCGTCACCTGGTCCAGGCTGTCGAATACGCCGTGGATAGCCGCTGCCGCTGCATACGCGGTATCACTTACGGCATCTCCGTACTCCGGAGAGACGCCCCACTCCGTGAAGTACACCGGCACATTCCCGAGTCCGTACCGCCGCAGCAGCGGACGATAATCCGAGACCGGCAGGTAGTAGTTGTGCATATCCAGGAAGTCGAGCGGCGCATGCGTCGCTCCGGTCGCGTAATCCTTCGTCGTCACGTGCCGCAGGAATGGCTCCTGAAAGGTCGTGAAGGCCACAACCGGTCCACCGACCATGATCTTCGGATCAACGGCCTTGATCCCCGCAGCGGCGTAGTCATAGAGCCGGAAATACTGCTCCATGGTGCCACTCCAGAAGTCGGGCGTGATCTTGAGATCTGGCTCGTTCCACACCTCGAAGGGCCACGTCTCGACCTCGGCCTGGCCATAGCGATCGACGAGGTGCTGCGTCAACGCCGCGACCAGCGCCTGCCATTTTGCATAATCTTTCGGCGGCGAGCTGATGCCTTTGTAGGTGAACACCGTCGTCGCACCCGGATGCGCCGCCAGCGCCCGCGGCATAAAACTCAGCTCTACAAACGGCCGCATGCCGTCGGCACGCACCATGTCATACAGTTGATCGACCTTGCTCCAGTCGTAGTGAGCGTGACCCTGCGCGTCTTCGGTGTAGACACTCGGATCGTCCATGAGAATGCCGTGCGCCCGCACGTAGCGCATACCGAGCGTGTCATGCGCCAGCCTGTTTCCCGCCCGCAGGCCAGCGCCCGCGTTTCGCAGATGATCGTTGATGTCGCCCTTCAGCATGTAGCTCAGGTGCTCGGAGCCGAAGGCCATCTCCCATTTGTGCGCGAAGAGGCCCGCATCCTGCCCCGCATCCACCTCAATGCGCACTATTGGTTCAGATGTGCTGTCGCTCGCGGCAACAGCCGAACCAGTCGCACCTACCGGACTCCACGCGCTGCCATCGTTTGCACGCACACGATAGTAGTAGGTAGTGCCAGGCCGAATATCCGTATCGACAAAAGGAGATCGCGGCAGCCGGCCAAAGGGCTCACCGGGATAGGCGCGCTCAAGCAGGTTCTGGAGAAATACCGGTGCAGCACCATAAGCGGAGCTGACCAGCGCAAACGGTCCGTTCGCATGCGTGCTGCGCTGCACCTGGTAGCCGACGGCATTCTCCACCGGCGTCCACGCTACGGTGATCTGTCCACGCCCGGCGCTCGCAGTGATGCAGCCCACCGGCACGAGAATCTTCGATTGCGGCAGAGAAGGCGGCGGCAGGTAGCGAATCCACAGGTAGGCCACGCCCAGCACCAGCACGGCCGCGCCCAGCACGATCAACAGAGCCCAGAATATGCGCCGCCACCATTGCCCCACGCTCGCGCTGACCTCCTGCTTTCACACTAAACGGCGTCTTGCACTGCCACGGTTACAATTCCGTGACCACTCCTTCAGAACCCTTCAGCCCCAGCCGGTCCGCATCCGCCTGCATCGCTGCGAGGCAAAAGGCAATATGCTCATCGAGCGGCACACCCAGCTCCTCAGCACTTTGATACACATCTTCACGATGCACGCCGCGCGCGAAGGCCTTGTCCTTCAACTTCTTCTTCACACCCGCAACTTCCACATCAAAAATGGATTTTGTCGGTTTCACGTAGGCGCAGGCAGTAAGAAAGCCGGAAAGCTCATCACATGCAAAGAGCGCTTTATCGAGATGCGTCACCCGCGGCACGCCGGAATAGGTTGCGTGGCCAAGGATGGCAGTCCGAATCTCTTCCGGCCAGCCCTGCTCAGCGAGCACACGGTTACCAACGAAGGGATGCTCTTCGAGTGAAGGATGCCGTTCGTAGTCGAAGTCGTGCAGCAGTCCCGTGATCGCGTAGCGTTCCACAAACGCTTCGCGCTCCGTCCCGGCAAGGCTCCGCGCGTCCGCTTCCTTCTCTCCATAAGCGCGCAGGCAGGTCTCCACTCCCAGCGCATGGCGCAGCAGGCTCGCCGACCGCGTCCACTCCGTCAGCAACTCCCAGGCTCTCTCCCGCGTATACGCATCCGCAATCGTCATTCGCTTTCCCTTATTCCTTTCATCATTTGGTTTTCTCCGGGATTCTTCCCGGTTTCTTTGGCAGAATCACAGTTTTCACTTGACAATGAAGATACCTCGAATGCATCCTCATGAAAGTTGCCGCGGAAGTGCCGATAGACCCAGCAGTTCCACGGCTTCAAGAGAAGCCCGCTCTGGCTCTCTGCTACAAAATATGGCAACTACCTTAGCTACCGTCGAGGCGCGTGAGGTACTACGTTGCGAGCATTGCAGTCTCGTGCAGTTTCGCACCACAAACTCACTCTGCCGCCGCTGCCACAAGCCTCTCGAGGTCGATGAACCCGAGCCGCAGACGCCGCACTTGGTCGTCGCTTCCCCTGCTGTCACTCCACAGGATGATATCGATGTGGCCCGCGCTGTGCGCGAAATCCGCCAGTCACGCGGCATGAGCCAGCGTCAGCTTGCGGGACGCATGCAGGTCCCACGCACCTATATCTCGAAGATCGAAAATGGCAAGGCCATGCCCACGCTCTCCTCGCTCGAGCGCCTTGCTCTCGCGCTTCAGGTGGACGTGTGCGCATTGCTGCGCGATGCACGCAGCCGTCGTCAGGCTGAGACCAATGCGATCTTCTCGGATCCCTTCCTGGCCGAGATCTCCGCTTTGATCCCGCGCCTGGACGCCTTCCAGAAGTCGATGTTCCTGAACCAGGTGCGTGAAATGGCCTCCGGCCGTCGCCGTTCCCAGGCAGCCAGCTAACTCTACTCATCATTCCCCGCAGCGCTGCGCGTCGGCGCCGCTGCGTTTGCCTGGCGTTCTGCCCCAGCCTTTTGTTCAGGAGTAGCCTGTTGCGTCGAATCGACCCCGCGGAACACCCGAGCGCTGAGATCTACAAGCTCATCACCGGGGCGATCGTGCCGCGCCCCATCGCTTTTGTCTCTACGATCGACGCGGATGGCATCCCCAACCTTGCGCCCTTCAGCTATTTCATGGCGTGCAGCTCGAACCCTCCGGTCGTCTGCTTCTGCACCACCGTGCGCCCCGGCCCGTTGCCCCACAAGGACACACTGAGCAACGTGCGCGCCATCGGGGAGTTCGTCGTCAATATCGTCTCCGAAGAGTTCGCCGACCGGATGAACCTCACCGCCGCGGAAGTCGCGCCCGAAGTCGATGAATTCCAGCTCTCCGGCCTTACGCCTTTGCCCAGCGAACTCGTCCGGCCGGCCCGCGTTGCCGAGAGCCATGTCCATATGGAATGCCGCGTGCGCCAGATTCTTACCATCAGCGACCAGCCCAATGGCGGCATCATCGTTTTTGGCGACGTTCTTCGCTTTCATGTCGACGAAAAGGTCCTCAACGGCAACAAGATCGATCCGGATCTTCTCCAGGCCGTGGGTCGCATGGGCGGCCCAACCTACATCCGCACCCGGGATCGCTTCGACATGGCGCGGCCCAAATAGCCGGGAGTTCCGGAACCATCGCCGTGATTGGTCCGCGTTAGCATTGCTCCTGCGCTTGGCCGCGTGCTACGGTCAGGCATGAGGGAGGAACAGGCCTCCCCCGCCCTTCCCCCGTTATCATGGAGATGGAACACAAACGTGCCTTCGCATGGCAATTCGCCGGCAGTGGCCGAAACGAGATAGAGGTCCTGGTTGTCCCTGAATTTCAGCCGCGTTCATGAGCTTCCCGCCGACGAGCTGGCCGTTTATCGCCGCCTCGATCCCGCACGCCTGCCCCAGCACGTCGCCATCATCATGGACGGCAATGGCCGCTGGGCCGGCAAGCGAAGCCTGAAACGTTTCCTCGGCCACCAGCAGGGCGCCGAATCCGTACAGTATGTCGTCGAAACCGCATCCCGTATCGGGCTGCCGTGGCTCACGCTCTACGCTTTCTCGCTCGAAAACAACCTTCGCCGGCCCCGTCTCGAAGTCAGTTTCCTGATGCGCCTGCTGCGCAGCTATCTCAGTAATAACGTGCAGCGGATGAACGACAACAACGTGCGCATCCAGTACATCGGCCGCATCCAGGAGCTGGAGCCCGCTGTCCGCGAAAGCATGGAGTGGGCTGCCGACGCCACCCGGCATAACACCGGCACCGTCCTCACCCTGGCCCTCAACTATGGCGCGCGCTCGGAGCTCGTAGACGCCTTCCGTGCCCTGCACCGCGAGGTCAAGGCAGGCGAACTCAGCCTCGATGCCATCACCGAGCAGGACATCCAGCGCCACCTTTACACCGCGCACATGCCCGACCCCGACCTGCTGGTCCGCACCTCGGGAGAGATGCGCATCTCGAACTACCTGCTCTGGCAGATCGCCTACTCTGAGATCTTCGTGACCGACCGGTTATGGCCTGACTTCCGCGGCATTCACATGCTCGAGGCCATCGAGGCCTACCAGCGCCGCGAGCGCCGCTATGGCGGCCTGGGCGTCAGCACCGACGCGGAGGATATCTCGCACGAACCCTCCAGCAACACGCTCGTTCCGCGGTAACGACTCTTTCCAGACAGCAAAAAGGCCGGAGAGTGATCTCCGGCCTTTTGCTGTTCTTCGCGCTTCGGCTTACTGGCCTACCGGCACAGCGCCCGGCAGCATGAAGACGCGGCTCGCCGAGGTCAGCTTCGTGTTTGGCACATCGAGCTTCACCTTGAGCGAAGCCACATCCGGCTTGTTGCCCTTGAAAGGCGCCGAGAAGCTCAGCTCGTATTGGTTGTTGAGGCGCCGCTGCAGATCCTCAAAGAACGGAACGAACGACACCGGATTGCTGAAGCCCTGGTAGTAGTAGTTGCCGCCGGTGGCATCGGTCAGCAGGGACATCAGGTTCTGGCCCGTATCCGTGCCGCGCAGCGTGCGGCTGGCAAAGCCCTGGTCATGCCAGAAGATGGCATTGATCACGATGCCCGCCTTGACCGAGTCCGCGATCGCAGCCTGCAAGTACGGATCATCCGGATCGAAGCGCGGATTGTAGGGATCGAAGCCATCGGTGATCACAACCGCTTCACGCCGCACATCGCGGCTATTCGACGGCCACTGCTTGGCCAGATCCGAGATGCAGAAATACGGGCTCGCGCTCTCACCCGGAACACCGCCCGGCAGATGCAGTCCCCTGAGCGCTGCCAGCTTATCCGAAGTAAATGGCGTGGCGAAAACAGCGCGGCCATTCTGCATATAGGCAATGGCGATCGCGGTGCTCAGCGGCTGGCTCTGGACGAACTTCGCAATATCTTCCATATTGCGGCCCATGCTGTTGCGCGCGCCGCTGTCGATCAGGACCACCATCTCGAGCCCGGCGCGATCGCCGCGCAGAGGAGTCACGCTATTGATCTGGGCGGTCTTGCCATTGACCTGTACCTTGAAATCCTTCGCGTCGAGTGTGGGCTGGCTCTCTGCACCCTTGGTCATGACTGTGACGATCGACTGTGATGGCACCGCACCGTCCTGAGCCATTGCCGCCGAACCCATAGCAGACACACACACCGCCGCTACAAGCAATTCACGCATCTTCATCTTTCTGCTCCCTGGCCGGCCCGGATCAACGGACCCGCCGTCGCACCGGTCTTCCGGACCAGTACGATCTCCACTCCTGTGAACCCCATTCCGGAACATCTGTTGCTTGGACGTCCGGATGTCCTCTAAAGACCCGACGCGGCTGCGTACTCAACCGCTTGCCCGTGTATCCTCAACTTCAGCATGAAACGTGTTCTCACTGCTGCGGTTCTGATTCCGCTTGTCCTGCTGCTGATCTTCAAAGGCCCGTTTTGGCTGATTACCCCTGTCGTTGCCCTCGTCGCTGAGCTCGCACTCTGGGAGTATCTTGCCCTTGCCGACGGATTCGGCGCAAAGACACCGCGCATTGCCACCATGGTTGCGGTTGCGCTGATCTTCCTCTGCGTCTTCTACCGTCCGGAGCTGCTCGCGCAGCTGCTGGGCGCTATTGCGCTCGCGCTGCTCACGATCTCGGCCTTTCGTTCACCGCTCGCCCGCGCGCTACCCGATGCTGCGTTCTCCGTCTTCGGCGTGCTCTATACCGGCCTTTCCCTGGCGACGATTCCGCTCATCAGCGCACAGGAAAACGGCCCATCGCTGCTGCTCTTCCTCTTTTTTGTGGTCTGGACCGGCGACATTGCCGCGCTTTATGTCGGCCGCTCTTTCGGCAAGCGTAAGCTCGCCCCGTCGATCAGCCCCGGCAAGAGCTGGGAAGGCTCCATTGCCTCTATTGGCGGAAGCGTCCTTATTGGCGTTGGCGTTGTCTTCCTGGCCCAGGCGCTCAATGCCCGCAATATCGAGATCCTCTCTTATCCGGGCTCCCTCTTTCGCTGGATCTTCCTCGCCATCCTGCTGAACGTAGCTGCACAGGTCGGGGATCTGATCGAGTCGGCGATCAAGCGCGGTGCCGGCGTCAAGGATTCCGGCACCCTGCTCCCCGGGCACGGCGGTATCCTCGACCGTATCGACGCGCTGCTGCTCGCCGCCCCCGTGCTGTGGTACGCTCTATTAGCGCAGCAGACCTTTTAACCGCGCACAAGTCTTTTTGATTGACGGACTTAACAAGTTGAAACGGATTGCCATCCTCGGTTCCACCGGCTCCATCGGTCAGAGCACACTCAGCATCATTGAATCCTTCCCCGACCGCTACGCCGTAGCTTCGCTCGCCGCAGGGCAGAATCTCGATGAGGCATTTCGCCAGGCTGTTCGCTGGTGCCCGGCTGTTATGTCCGTGGCCACCGCCGAGCTGGCCGACCAACTTTCGAAGCGGCTGCGGGAAGCCTCAGTAACCGGCATCGAAATCGTCCACGGCACCTCGGGCACCGTTCGCGTCGCAACCCTGCCCGAGGCTGACTTCGTTGTCTCGGCGATCGTGGGTGTCGCGGGGCTTGAAGCCACCTACGCCGCGGTCCTCGCCGGCAAGCCCATCGGCCTGGCGAACAAGGAAGCCATGGTGGCAGCAGGAGAAATCCTTACCGCTGCTGCCCGCGAACGCAATGTCCCTCTATTGCCTATCGACTCAGAGCACAACGCCGTTCACCAGTGCATGCGCGCCGGCGAACGCGGCGAGATCAAACAGATCTGGCTGACCGCCTCAGGCGGTCCTTTCCGCAACAAGCCGCTTGCCGAGTTCGAGCACATCACCGTGGAGCAGGCGCTCAAGCACCCTACGTGGGTCATGGGCCGCCGCATCACCATCGATTCGGCCACACTGCTGAATAAGGGTCTCGAAATCATCGAAGCCTGCCGCCTCTTCGACATGCCTCCGTCGCAGGTCAAGGTGACCGTGCATCCGGAATCCACCGTGCACTCGCTCGTCGAGTACGTAGACGGCAGCATCCTCGCCCAGATTTCGGTCACCGACATGCGGCTGCCAATCCTGTATGCGATGGCCTACCCCGAGCGGCCGGTCTCCAACCTGACCTTCGACATGGCGGCACTTTCGCAGCTGAACTTCCAAACGCCTGATTTTGAACGCTTTCCCTGCCTACGGCTGGCCTATGAAGCAGCCGAAATCGGTGGCGCGCATACTATTGCCCTGAATGCCGCCGATGAGATCGCGGTTGCGGCCTTCCTCGAAAGAGCCATCCCCTTTACAGCCATCCCGCGTACAATTGAGGCAGTATTAGAGGAAACCCCCGAGACCCATCCGACCACGATCGCCGAAGTGCTCGCCCTGGATACTGAGGCCCGCGAGGCAGCACGGCGTATCGTTGCAACGGCTGGCCGGACATCTGCCCCCATCGGCGCCTAGAGCTGTTCCGGTCCTGCCCATCCGGAAGCTGGCGTTGTCCCCACCGGCAGACGGGTGATCCGCATACGTAGGAACCTACCGAATCTATGTCATTTGCGTTGACCGCCATCGTTTCCATGCTCATCGTGCTCGGCATCATGGTGCTGGTGCACGAGTTCGGCCACTTTGCCGTGGCCAAGTTCTTCGGCGTGCGCGTCGAAGTCTTCTCCATCGGCTTCGGCAAGCGCCTCTTCGGCTTCCGTCGCGGAGACACCGACTATCGCCTCAGCCTGCTGCCCCTGGGCGGTTATGTGAAGATGGCCGGCGAGAATCCGGGAGAAGCACGTACCGGCGATCCCGACGAATTCGCCTCGCATCCGCGCTGGCAGCGTGTGCTCATCGGCCTGGCTGGTCCAGTGGCCAACTTCATCCTGGCCTTCGTGCTCATGACCGGCCTCTACATGATGCATAACGAGGTCGAGAACTACCTTTCCGGCCCCGCTGTTACCGACTTCATCCCGCAGGATTCCCCGGCCGGACGCGCCGGCCTCCAGGCAGGCGACCGCATTGTCCGCTTCGACAAGGACAAGAATCCCACCTGGGAGCAGGTCCGCATGCGCGCGGCGCTGGACGTGAACTCCTCCGTCCCGGTCACCGTGGAGCGCGTCGTCAACGGCCAGACGCAGACCTACAACACCCAGCTCTATCTCACGGACTCCACACACGGCGGCGACTTCGAGATCGAGTCCATCGGACTGCTTCCCAAGGAGCAGAACGGCCCCCTCGGCGTGCGTGACGTGATGCCCGGCAACCCGGCAGACAAGGCTGGCCTGAAGACCGGCGACGCCATCGCTTCGATCAACGGTCAGACGGTCCACTCTGTCTCCGCCGTCATGGCCGTCCTTCAGCAGACCCAGGGCAAGCCGGTTCAGATTGTAGCCATCCGCAAGGCTCAAACCCTGAACCTGACTGCGCAGCCCATCTGGGGTGACGACGGCACGGGCCGCATGGGCTATCGCCTCGGCTTCCACCCTGCACAGGCGCCCTTCCACGTCGAGCAGCTTCCGATTGCCGCCGCTGTCCGCGAGTCCTTCGTCTTCAATCGCGATAACTCGGGCTACATCCTCGACGTGTTGAAGCGGCTGGTCACGCATCGCTCGAACATGCAACAGCTGAGCGGTCCCATCGGCATCGCCCGCGAGACCGGCGAAGCCGTCACCATGCCCGGCTGGCAGCCTCTGATCGCGCTGATGTCGCTTATCAGCCTGAACCTCGGCATCTTCAACCTGCTGCCGATCCCGATCCTCGACGGCGGCATGATCCTGCTGCTCCTGATCGAAGGCACGCTGCGCCGCGATCTCAACCAGGACTTTAAGGAGCGCGTCTACCAGGTCGCCTTCGTGATGCTGATTCTCTTCGCAGCGTTTGTGATGTTCAACGACGTCGCCAAGCTCAACATCCTCTCGAAGCTCAAGCCGTAGGCTTCAGAAAAACCAAAGCCGAAGGGGCACAGTCCGCTGTGCCCCTTCGGCTTTTTCACGCTCCGCATCGAAGTTGCCGTATCCTCATCCAATATTTGCTATGTCAGAGAACGTCTTTCCGCTGATCCTCGCCGAGCTCAAGGCCTTTGCCGCCACCGCGCCCAGCCTCAACGCGTTACAGGAGTTTCTCGTTGAGCTCATCCCCGCGCGGCTTTTCTATTACAACTGGACCGGCTTCTACATGCTCGATCCCGAGGATGCCGAGACGCTGGTTCTTGGCCCCTATCGCGGTGCGCCCACCGAGCACGTCCGCATCCCGGTTCACCAGGGCATCTGTGGCGCAGCCGTGGCCCAGGATCAGACCGTCATCGTCGACGACGTGAACAGTGATCCCCGCTACCTGGCCTGCTCGCTCGAAACCCGCTCGGAAATCGTCGTACCCATCCATGCGCACGGCAAAGTCATCGGCGAAATCGATATCGACAGCCACAACCTCGCAGCCTTTACCGCTGCGGACCGCGACTTCCTCGAGCAGTGCGCGAAGATCGTCGGCAGCTACGTCGAACGCACAAAGTAACCCGACGGTGGCCCATTCAAGCCTGCTTTTGGCTTGAGCCGGGATAGGCAGACCTCAGCCTTCGGTCGATTCGAAATAAAACTCGTAGTGATTTCGGCAGCCGGGGTTGAACCCGGCGCCGCACTCCGGGCAGGCGTAGCCGCTGGCGAGATACGCGGCAATCGTCAACTCCGTGCCGCACACCCCGCACAGCACGGCCTTTGTCTCCCGCTGATCGCGCGGCCATACCGCAATCGAATGTCCTGCCATCGCCTCATGGCAATCCTTGCAGGCGTAATACTCGCCGCAGCACGCCATACGGATGGCAATGACATCGAGCGGCGAATGCCAGTGCGTACAGCGCGTTTCGGCATCGAGATTGAGACCGTGAACCTGGGGTCGTTCCATCTCTCCATCTGACCACATTGCGGAGCAACGCGCTGATACCCTAAAGCCTGTTAAGGAGTCCGCATGACATCCCCTATCGCGCGCGCTACCATCCGCGTGCGCTACGCCGAAACCGACCAGATGGGCGTCGTTTACCACGCTAATTATTTTGTCTGGTGTGAGATCGGCCGCGTCGAGTTCTTCCGTCAGCTGGGCCACGACTACAAGAGCATGGAAGTCGAGGACGACTGCCATCTCCCCGTCGTCGAAGCCTCCTGCCGCTACCGCTCCCCTGCTCGTTATGACGACGAGGTGGTGATCGAAACCCGCGTGAAGCTCCTCCGCGGCCCTATCGTGAAATTCGGCTACCGACTGCTCCGCATGGAGTCAGGAGCGGAGGTACTTCTCGCCGAAGCCGAAACTGCCCACGTCTGTGTCGGACGCAATATGCAGAAACGGAACCTGCCCGACCGCTATGCCCATGCCATGCGCGGAACGCTGGCCGAGGTTTCGTCCGCGCAGGATTAGAATAGGCGCAGTGTGGGGTCGGTCCTCCAACCTCTTGCCCCACGATAATGGCAATGGGCTATCGCCGAATCAGCTTTACGATCGCGGCGACGATGGCAGCAAATACGAGCAATTCGCGTACGGACACGCGAACGTCGCATTTGAGCCTAAACCTCATATGCGTCCTCCTTTGCTAAGAAGGCCCGGAGAGTGTTGGTCGCACTTTCCGGGCTTTGTCGCGTTTTGGCGCGACCCGCACCGGAGTGCAATGCAGCACTGCACCTTTCTACTGCGACAGAACCGGCAAAGAAAAATGCCTCCAGCCTAAGCTCGCCTCGCGCTGTTTCAGCCTGCCCATTCACGGATCCGCCATTCCGAAGTAACCGTCCTTTTCCCTGCCCGCGATAGACTGGAATGCAACCGATGCTCCAGTTCCTGTTCCTCCGTGGCGCCTCCATCGTCGTGCTCATTCTGGCCAATGGCTTTTTCGTGGCCGCCGAGCTCGCCCTGGTCAGCGTGCGCGAGACCCGTATCGAACAGCTCATCGCGCAGCGCCGTCCCGGAGCCGCGCTCGTGCGGCGGCTGCAGCAGCACCTGGACGATTTTCTGCCTGCCGTCCAGCTCGGCGTCACCCTGTGCAGCCTGGCACTCGGCTGGGTAGGCGAGCCTGCCGTCGCCGACGTCCTCGTTGCGTGGCTCGACGCGATCCCGCATGCGCATCTCTACGCGCACCTTATTGCCGTGCCGGTCGCCTTCGCCTTTATTACCTATTTTCACGTTCTGCTGGGAGAACTGGTGCCCAAGGCGCTGGCGCTGCGCAAGACCGAGCAGATGGCCGTCGCCGTTGCCGGCCCGATGGATGTGTTCATCCGCCTCACGCGCCCGGCCGTACGCCTGATGAACAACTCGGCACGCATCGTGCTGTACCTCTTCCATACGCCGATGGCGCACGAATCCTCGGCGCATTCTCCGGAAGAGCTAAAGCTCATCGCCACCGCCGCGCGGCGCACCGGCGCGCTGCCCGCGTATCAGGAATCCCTGATCCATCGCGCCGTGGAAGTCGGCGAAATCCCCACGCGCGAAATCATGACTCCGCGCCAGCGCATCTTCTCTCTGCCGTTTGACCTGCTAATTGAAGACGCCAGCGCCCGCATCATTGAAGAGCAGCACTCCCGCGTTCCCGTCTATGACCCGGCCAAGGGACCGGAGTCGATCGTCGGCCTGGTCTATTCGAAAGACATCTCCCGCCTGATGCACTTCCGCGCCTCGGCCCGCACTCGCTTCAAACAGGCTCCCTTTGTCGATCTTCGTCTCAAGCAGGTCATGCGCGAAGTACTCGTCGTTCCTGAGACCAAGCCTGTCCTCGACCTGATGCGTGAGTTCCAGCAGCGCCGACGCCACCTGGCCATCGTTGTCGATGAATACGGCTCGACCGTTGGCCTGGTTACCGTCGAAGATGCCATCGAACAGCTCATCGGCGAGGTGGATGACGAATTCGATGTAGCAGCGAAAGCCGTGCTCACCAACGCCAGTGGCAGCCTTGTCCTCGATGGCGGCGTGAACCTCCGCGACCTTGAGACCCAGATGCAGTGGAGCCTGCCCCGCGACGGCGGCGTGGAAACCCTGGCCGGCTTCCTGCTTGCCCGCCTCGGGAAAATCCCCACGGGCGGTGAGATCATCGAGTTCGAAGGGCGCCGCTTCACCATTCTCGAGATGAACGGCCATCGCATCAGCCGGATCCGCATCGAGACAATCCCGGAGGAACCGGCAGCGGGCGCGATGAAACCAGCCGCGCCACAGCGCAAGCCAGCCCGCTCTCCGTCGCAGCCTTTGGAGCACGCCCGCTGATGGCCCAGTCCCACCGCGCCCTGCGCGCTTTGCTCCTGCGCCTGCTCTACACCGTGCCCGTAGTGTGGCTGGTTGTCTCCGTCGTCTTCCTGCTCATTCACCTCGTTCCCGGCGACCCGATCCAGCAGATGCTCGGCGATGGCGCACGCCCTGCCGATATCTCCGCCCTGCGCCATGTCTACGGCCTCGACCTGCCACTGCACACGCAGTATCTGCACTACTGGCGCGGCGTGCTGCATGGCGACCTCGGGCAATCGCTGCGGCTCAAGGACTCGGTCACGCATCTCGTCCTGTCGCGCTATCCCTACACGGTCGAGCTCACCGTTGCTGCGCTGATCGTAGCGCTCGCACTGGCCGTCCCTGCCGGAATCGCCAGCGCGACCCATCGCGATCGCTGGCAGGACCGGGCGCTCAGCGTCATCAGCCTCTTTGGGCTCTCGTTTCCGGGATTCGCGCTCGGTCCCATCCTCGTCCTGCTGGTTTCCATCCGGCTAGGCTGGCTGCCGGTGAGCGGCGCGGACAGCCCCGCTCATCTCGTACTACCTGCCACCACCATGGGCAGCGCGCTGGCCGCCATCCTGACCCGCATGGTGCGCACGGCCATGCTCGAAGAGCTGGGCCAGGACTACATCCGCACCGCGCGCGCCAAAGGCTTGCCCGAGCGCACGGTGGTCTATCGCCATGCCCTTCGCAACGCGCTGATCCCCGTCATCACGCTGGTCGGCCTCCAGTTCGGCGCACTGCTCGCCGGAGCCATCGTCACCGAGAAGATTTTCAGTTGGCCCGGCATCGGCCGCCTTACCGTCGATGCTATCTCGAACCGTGACTATGCCCTGCTCCAGGGATGCATTCTCGCCGTTGGCGTCACCTACGTGCTGGTGAACCTGGCCACGGACGTGCTCTACCTCCTCGTGAATCCCCGCATCCGCGGCTGATCGAACACTCGGAAGCCGAAAATTCCAGCCGGAAAGCTCTTACTGATGTAAGCTCTTTCGCAAGGATGACGAATCAGCGACCTGGCATCGGATATCGATCTTTGCCTGTGGAAACGCCTAGATTGTTCTCCACAACGAGTGCGCCTGTCTACGCAGGCGGCGCACCTCCCGTGTATCGCCCAAACGCATCGGCTGCGGCTCAGCCCAAGATGGCAGGCGGCCGGAGTCCAGTAGCGTTTTCTCCTTCCGCCGCGCCGATTCACCTTGGGGGAGCACCTCCCGTCTATCGCCCCGCAGCCACGCCAAGCCAGTCGCCAATCTTGCCCCGTATGGCTAGCCGTGGAGCGCCTCCTGCACTTGCGGCCATGGCTTCTCCAGTGCATCGGGGAGGCTCGCCCTTCCCGTACCACCTGCCAGCAGTGTCTGCGCCCACTCAACCCAAGTTGCAGAGATCCCTTGCTTGGGCGACGCCGCCGGTAAAAACGGCAACCTTCGCCGCTATTCAACGAATGGAAGCGGAAAAAGCCAGCCCAGAGGAAGAAATCGAGGTCGACCTCTTAAACGAAGTAGATGATGACACAGTCATTCGGTCCTTCTATCTCGGCGGACAGACGGCGATTGAGGAAGAGGTATTCTCCGACGCGGAAGAGTCAGATGAAGAACATCCCACCCTCAAAGGCAGGAAGTATCTTCGGGTCAAGAGCGCACGCGATGTCGTGAAGGTCATGGATCGAACCATCGATCGGGGAGAAACGACTGTTTATACGAAATACCCCAAGAGCAATAGCATGAAGACGAATTACCGGCTGATGCACAAGACTCACAGAAATCCAGGCAATTATCTGCTCTTTTATGCCGGCACTCAGGACAGCCCGTCTTATGAAGACTTCGAAAAACTCAAGGGGAAGGATGAGACAGAGAAAGAAGCCTTCGCGCACTTCCAGAGCTTCGCACAGGGAACCATCCCTCCAAGCTGGACCGAGGAGCAGCAAAAGAAGGGCTTTGCGCTAATGAGCATCAGCTGCGGCTCGGAGTATGAGCGCGCGACACTCGGACTCCAGGCTTTCCAAGTAGAAAGCGAGAATATACAGGCTGGGCGGAGTACGTTTGAAGACTCCTTCACGAAAGGGCCCAACAAGAGCACCGCCAGCTTCCTGGGTGCAAAAAAGGATGGCGGATCCGCCGATCTCCGCCGGGTGGAGCGAGATGAGTTGCATGGCATCGATCAGAACCGAAAAAAACGACAAGCGGACGCCATCCGGCTAAACGTGCGATCGCGCTCGATGAAACATATCCGGAAGAAATTCAAAGGAAGACGGGTTGGCGGCAAAACACAGTTCTCCCCTCAAGTAACGGAGGCTCTGAAACAGGCGGCGATTGAACTGCTCAAGGCAGAAGGGAAAGATGTTCTTTGCCGCTTGTCGGTCTTGAAGAAAAAGTAGCGCTCTAGCCCCTCGATCTGCATATTGCAGTGAGCATAGAGGAAATCTTCTGCTCCCGGGCACGATCCTCAATCAAAGAAAAGACTAGTCATTGCACGACCCAATAGGTTGAGCTGAGAACCTTGGGAACCAATTTGCCTGCGCCTGCGTATCCGGATGCGTGGGAAGCATCTGCTCGTCCGGTTCCGCTTCCAAATTGAAGGAGAGACCATGAAATACACCTGGATCGCAGCCGCGCTGCTCGCCGCATCCCCTGCCGCAATGCTCGCCGCCGATGGCAACTTCGATAAGACCCTGCACGTTGGCGGAGGCGTTTCGCTCTCGGTCTCCACCGGCGCTGGATATATCCACGTGTCGCCCGGATCCGACGGGCAGATTCATATCATCGGTCACGTGCATGCGGGCCATGGTTGGGGCAACTGGGGCGGTTCGCCCGAGGATGCCGTCAAGCAGGTCGTCGACAACCCTCCCATTGAGCAGAACGGCAACAGCGTTGAGATCGGCAAGCACACCAACTACCACAACATCTCGATCGACTATGAAATCACTGCGCCGCGCGGCACGGTGCTCGATGCCAGCTCCGGATCCGGCGACCTGCAACTGCGCGAGCTGAACGGCCCCCTCAAGGCACAGACCGGATCGGGCTCGATCGAGGCCAACGGCTTCACCGGCCGCGTGGCCCTGGGCACAGGCTCCGGCGATATTCACGCCGAGTTGCACGGCACGCCCGATGTAAAGGCCGAAACCGGCTCCGGCTCCATCCGGCTGAGCGGTGTGGACGGCGCGCTCTATGCCCAGACCGGATCGGGCGATATCGATATCGCGGGCAACCCCTCAACCAACTGGAAGCTTGAGACTGGATCGGGTTCCATTTCGCTCGATACCGGCGGGCGAGCAAAATTCACCCTCGATGCGACCACCGGGTCGGGCTCCATCCATAGCGATCCGCCGATCTCGACGCACGGCAGCCTCGAACGCCACCACATTACTGGCGACATCAACGGCGGTGGTCCCGTGGTCCGTATCGAAACCGGCTCCGGCGACGTACGCATCCGCTAATTACACCCACAAACAGAACGGCCTCGCCCCGAATGTGCTTCGGAGCGAGGCCGTTCTGCTTTTCCTGCATTCCTACTGCGGCTGTTTTTCCTGCTCTTCTTTCTTCTGCTCCTCCTGCCGTTTCCTCAGCTCATCCTGCTGTTGCTTCGTCAATGGCTTTTGCTGCGGACGAGCCTGTTGAGCGGGCTGTCCGGGACGCGCCGGACGGGCCTCAGGCTGCCCGGGCTTTGCAGCAGGCTGCTCTGGTCGGGTTGCAGGTCGAACAGCGGGCTGCTCTGGCCGCCCTGCCTGTTGTGCCGGACGCGCACTCGAGGCTGGCTCAGCGGGACGAGGCGCGTTAGCTGCAGGTGCCGTTGCCGGACGACCGTTGTTCCCCGCCGGACGAGCTGCCTCAGCTGGAGCCGCGGGATGGGAGTTGTTGTTCCCCGGAGATGTAGGCCGGGCAGTATTGTTTACGGGCGCTGCCGGTCTTGCAGCATTTCCTGCCGCAGGCCGTGCATTATTGTTTGCCGGAGCCGCAGGACGAGCCGCATTGCCGGCAGGAGCCGCAGGCTTCAGATCGGGAGCGATAGGCCGCGTCGCCGGCTTGATGGCTGCCGCGGGCTGTGGTTTCGGCAGCGACACCGGACGAGCCGCGGGGCGATTGGCGACCGGGGTAGCAACAACCTTTCCATGCGGTGTCATCAGCGCGGGACGAGCCGCAGGCCGGGCGACGGATGCCGCAGGGCGGGCCTGCAGAAGCGGACGCTGCGGAGCCGGTGCCGGAGGACGAGCCACCACGATGGGAGCACGCGCAATCTGCTGCACCTGAGCCTGATTCAGCCGCACGGGCTGCACCCGTCCGCCTGCCGCGAAGTTGTTTGCCGGGACTGCCACCACGCGCTGCCGGTTCACATAGTTCACGTTGGTGACGTTGATCTGGTTTACATTCGTGACGTTGCGCGTATTTGTGATGAAAGTGTTGTAGTTGTTGATCACCGTCACATTTTTGATGACGGTCACATTCACGTTGGTCACGTTCACGTTCGTCACGTAACGCGGCGAGCACTGGTACCACGGCACATACGGTTCGGCCACGCCCAGCGGGAACCACGCGGCAACACCGGCGCCTCCGCCGATATTGATCCCAACCGAGAAGCCCGGTGCGCCAACAAAGGCCACCAGCGCGGGCGAATAAACCGGACGCGCCGCAGGCGGCCCAGGTACCCATCCCCAGCGGCCTCCGATCACCGCCCAGCGTCCATAATGGAATGGCGCGTATCCCCAGGGAGCATCGTCCACCCAGGTGTAGCCCCATGGCGCCACATACGCCCAGTGGCCCACGGTGTACGGCTGCCAACCCATGCCGACGTTCGTGGGATACCACACCGGCCCATAGTCGGGCGTCACCGACCAGTTGCCGTAGTCATCCAGATCGTCATAACCGGGCATCTCGCGGCTGACATAGCGCGCGGAAATCGAGTTCAGGATGTGCCGATCGCGATCCATCGACCAGCGGTCGAGCTCGTCGTAGCCCGGCGTCTGGACAAGGCCCAGCTCCAGCGGATTCGTGCCATACAGCTGCACTGCCTGCCCCTGTACAACCTCCTGATTCACTCCCGGTCCCGTGACCTGCACAGCACCCGCGTCCACAGATACCAGAGAAGCATCCGGAGCGTACGCGTTAATGCGATAGTCCCCGGGCTGCTCGATGATCACTGCACCGTTTGGCGTATCGACTTCGATCACGTTCTGCGGATCGATGGCGAATACGCGCACATGCACTGAGCCCGAAGCGAGTCCGATCTGTTCATAGTTGTCGGTGAGATTCGTCAGGGTCACATCGGTACCGCCCCACATTCTCACATCGGAGGCCCCGAGCTGAATGACGGCCCGCGATCCGGGATCGGTATAAAGGCGATCGCCGCTGATCATCGGATAGTTGGGCGGAGCTGCATTCCAGGCATCCACACCTGAAGGCTGCAGGGACACTACGCCCTGCAAATATCCAATTCTCGCAACGCGCGCAGGCGGATCCATCTCCTGCGCATGGAGCGCTGGGGCGAATAGCAGTGCGGCAGCTGCAACGGCCGCAGCTAACGCAGGTATCGTTCTTAACCGGTTCATACGTGGGTTTTCTCCGTGAAGTGCTACCGTTCCTCTGACGCCTGCGCGGTGAACAACGGAGAGAGCTCGCGAGGCAAGAACTACCAACGCACTCTAACCCATAAAAATGAATAAGTTGCCGTAGTAGAAAACACACACTAACCGGCAAGAACTACATACTCTTTTGCGCGCGGACAAAAGATCGTGAAAGGCCTTCGACAACGATACGCATCGAAAGCCTCTCTACGAAAACAGGAACTCCTTCGTACGCAGTTCCTTGATCGTGTCGCGCAGCTTTGCGGCCTTCTCGAACTCGAATTTCTTCGCGGCCTCACGCATTTCGCCTTCGAGCTTCACGATGTGCGCATCGAGTTCAGCCTGCGACGCGAACTCCGGCATCGACTCGCTTTCGTCTGTCAGGTCCGCATAATCGGCCTTGAGGATCTTGGCCAGTGACATATCCGCGGAGCGAGAGACCGACTTCGGCGTAATGCCGTGCTCCTCGTTATAGGCCCGCTGCACCTCGCGGCGGCGGCTGGTCTCGCCCATCGCCTGCTTCATCGAATCGGTATGCCGATCAGCATAGAGAATCGCGCGGCCGTTCAGGTGGCGCGCCGCACGGCCAATCGTCTGGATGAGCGATCCGCTCGAACGCAGGAAGCCTTCCTTGTCTGCATCGAGAATCGCGACTAGGGAAACCTCTGGCAGATCGAGCCCCTCACGCAGCAGGTTGATACCGATCAGCACGTCGTATTCGCCCTTGCGCAGATCGCGCAGCAGGCGCACACGCTCGAGCGTTTCGATCTCCGAGTGCATGTAGCGGCATTTCACGCCAACCTCGGAGTAGTAGCCGGCAAGATCCTCGGCCATGCGCTTGGTCAGCGTCGTTACCAACACGCGCTCGTTCTTCGCCGCGCGGTCGCGAATCTCAGCCAGCAGATCGTCGATCTGTCCGCGAATCGGCCTCACCTCTACTTCGGGATCGATAAGGCCGGTCGGACGAATGATCTGCTCCACCACCACGCCAGCACTCTTGGTGAGCTCATAGGGCCCGGGCGTCGCCGACACATAAATGACCTGGTTCACGCGCCCCTCGAACTCCTCAAACTTGAGCGGCCGATTATCCGTCGCCGAAGGCAGACGGAACCCATAGTCCACGAGGTTTTGCTTGCGCGAGCGATCGCCGTGCCACATGCCGTGAATCTGCGGCACGGTCACGTGCGACTCGTCGATGAACAGCAGGTAATCCTCCGGAAAGTAATCGAGCAGCGTTGGCGGCGGCTCACCGGGCAGCCGTCCGGAGAAATGCCGAGAATAGTTCTCGATGCCGTGGCAGTAGCCCACGGACTTGATCATCTCGAGATCGAACCGCGTGCGCTGGTGAATGCGCTGCGACTCCACCAGACGCCCCTGCCCTTCGAGTTCCTTCTCCCACCAGCCGAGCTCGTCGAGGATCGACTCGATCGCCGTCTTCTTCTTCTCCGGCTGGACGACGTAGTGGCTCTTCGGATAAATCGGCAGACGCGCGTAACGCTGCTTTACCGTACCGAAGAGCGGATCGATCTGCGCCAGCGAATCGATCTCGTCGCCAAAAAGCTCGATGCGATACGCGTTCTCATCATAGGTCGGATACACCTCGATGACGTCGCCGCGCACACGGAAGGTACCGCGCCGGAAATCGGCATCGTTGCGCTCGTAGAGGATCTCCACCAGCCGCCGCGTGATGTCGTCGCGGCGAATCTTCTGCCCCTTCTCGAGCAGCAGCAGCATGCCGTAATAGGCTTCCGGCGAGCCGAGACCGTAAATGCACGAGACCGACGAGACAATCACCACATCTCGCCGCTCGAAGAGTGAACGTGTCGCCGAGAGCCGCAGCTTATCCAGCTCTTCGTTGATCGTCGCTTCCTTCTCGATGTACAGGTCGCCGGACGGAATATAGGCTTCCGGCTGGTAGTAGTCGTAGTAGGAGACGAAGTATTCGACCGCGTTGTTGGGGAAGAACTGCTTGAACTCGTGATAAAGCTGCGCCGCCAGCGTCTTGTTGTGCGCCAGCACCAGCGCAGGCCGGTTCAGCTCCTCGATGACCTTCGCCATGGAGTAGGTCTTGCCCGAGCCGGTCACGCCCAGCAGCACCTGGTGCTTCTCACCCGTGTTCACGCCGGACACAAGCTCGGGAATCGCCCGCGCCTGGTCGCCCCTCGGCGTATATTCGCTTACCAGTTCAAAGTCCACGCTCATCATGGTAATGGATGCCGAAGAAGGCCTGTCCGACTCGTGTTCTCCTTCGCAGTCGTTCCATGCAGCCGTTATCATGGCCTCGCGATGAATTCCGTGCGACGTCTCCCCCTTCTCTGCCTTGCTGCGTCCATTTTTTCGCCGTTTGGTCCACTCGCCACCTACGCTGAAGCCCAGGCCCAACCAGCTCCGGTCTCCACAACCGCGCCCGAGGCGTCCTATAACGCAGTCGCCGATCCGAAAGCCGTCGTCCAGTTCGGCCACGCCCGGTTTACCGTGCTTACGCCCCAGCTCATCCGCATGGAGTGGGCCGCGGACCAGAAATTCGAAGACCATCCTTCGCTCGTCTTCCTCAATCGCCGGCTTCCGGTTCCTGACTTCTCCGCGAAACGCCACGGCAAGCAGCTCGTCCTCACCACGCACGACCTTACGCTGACCTACACCGATCGCGGGGACGGCAGATTTACGGCGGACAACCTCAGCATTGTGCTCTCACTCGAAGGCAAACCTGTCTCCTGGCATCCCGGCCTCGCGGACACGGGCAACCTGCTCGGAACCACGCGCACACTCGACCGCGCACTCGGAGATAAGACCCAGGAACCGATTGGCGAGGGACTCGTCTCGCGCAACGGCTGGGTGCTCGTCGACGATTCGCAGCGTCCGCTTTTCGACTCCGACAACTTCACGTTCGCCCAGGGCGAAAACAGTGAATGGCCCTGGGTCATGGAACGGCCATCCGGCAGCCGCCTGGACTGGTACTTCTTCGGCTATGGTCACAACTACAGGCAGGCTCTTCAGGATTATGTAACTGTCGCTGGACGGATTCCGCTTCCGCCGCGCTTCGCCTTCGGCGCGTGGTGGTCGAGGTATTGGGCCTACAGCGATCAGGAGCTCAACCAGCTTGTCGACGGCTTCCACCAGAACAACGTCCCGCTCGATGTCCTCGTCATCGACATGGACTGGCATCTCAACAAGCGGCAGCTTGAGGCCATGCATGAGACCGATCAGTCCGACCACGATCTCGGCTGGTCCGGCTACACGTGGAATCCGCTGCTCTTCCCTGACCCCAAGGCATTTCTCGACCATATCCATGACGAAGGATTGAAGGCCACGCTCAACCTGCATCCGGCTTCCGGCGTGCAGCCGTGGGAGAGTGCGTACCCTGCGATGGCGAAGGCGATGGGCATCGATCCGGCCACACGGAAATATGTGCCTTTCGACATCACAAATAAAAAGTTTGCTCTGAACTACATGGATCTGCTCCATCACCCCCTCGAGAAACAGGGCATCAACTTCTGGTGGCTCGACTGGCAACAGGAGTCAGACTCGAAGATCGCGGGCATCAACAACACGTGGTGGCTCAACTACGTCCACTTCACCGATCAGGAGCGCGAAGGCAAGCGTCCGCTGCTCTTCCATCGCTGGGGTGGGCTCGGCAACCATCGCTACCAGATCGGCTTCTCCGGCGATACCGTCTCCGTCTGGCCATCGCTCGCCTTTCAGCCATGGTTTACCGCGACCGCAGCCAACGTCGGCTATGCCTACTGGAGCCATGACATCGGCGGGCATATGCCCGGTGCGGTCTCACCCGAGCTCTACACACGCTGGATTCAGTTCGGCGCCTTCAGCCCCATCCTGCGCACGCACACCACCAAGAATCCCGACTCCGAGCGTCGCATCTGGGCTTATCCCGAACCTTACGCCGACATCATGCGTGCGACCTTTCGGCAGCGTTATGCGATGGAGCCCTACATCTACACCGAGGCGCGCCGCACCTATGACACTGGCGTCGCATTCTTCCATCCTCTCTATTACGACTGGCCTGATGCCGACGCGGCCTACACCACGAAGAATGAATATGTCTTCGGCAGCCAGATGATCGTCGCACCGGTGGCCTCACCTGAAGACACGACGACACATCTGGCGAAAGAGAGTATCTGGATTCCGGAGGGAACATGGATCGAGCGCGCCAGCGGCCAGGCATTTGCCGGGCCACGCACGATCGAACGCAGCTTCTCTATCGATCAGATTCCGGTTTACGTTCGCTCCGGCGCAATCGTACCGATGCAGCCGCCCATGCAGTACACCGGCGAGAAGCCCGTCGACCCACTCATCCTGAACATCTACCCTCTGGCCGATGGCCAGCATTCAAACTACCGGCTCTATGAAGACGCAAGCGATTCGGAGTCCTACAAGAATGGCGTGTGTGCATGGACTCCAATTTCCGCCTCACAATCCGGTGACGCGCTCACCGTCAGCGTCGCTCCGGTCGAGGGCACATATCCTGGCATGCTGGAGTCTCGCGGCTACGAGCTGCGTCTGCCCGGCGACTGGCCGCCGGCATCTGTAACTGTGAACGGCACAGATCTCGCCCAACAGGGCGGAAGCTGGTCCTATGACGGCAACACGCTCACCACGATCATCCGCATCCCCAGCCGCTCCACGCACAACGCGCTTAGCGTGGAGATCCACCGCGCATCAGGCTCGCTCACGGCTCGGGGACAACTGAATGGCTTCGCCGGTTCCATCGATCGCCTGCGCGCCGCCTACGATGCGGTCAACGCCATGTGGCCTTTCACCTGGTCTCCTGCTCCGCTGATCGATGCTTCGCAGACAGGAGATCGCCTGCATTACCATCCCGAAACGGCGCAGTCCGAGATTGCTCGCTTCCCTCCTATCTACCAGCAGGCGCTGCAGCAGTTGCAGGACCTCGCCGACAAAGCCAATGTGCCCGATGAGCAGCTTGCAAAGCAGCTCGGCGAAAACATCAGCGCAGAGAAAGCGCAGAGTTACAGGGCCTCACTCGCTCGTGCGCTGGCTCTGCTTCACGATGGAAACCCTGCGCACTGAAGCGCGCAACGGAGCGAGCAATAAAAAGCGGAGAGCCAAGGCTCTCCGCTTTTTATTGAGGCAGTTTCGCTGGTTAGAACTGGAAGCGCATCGCGAGCTGGGTCCGGCGAGGAGCGTACGCGCTCGTCACCTGGCCAAAGTCCGTGCTGCCTTCCGTGGTGTCCACGTAGGATCCGTTCGGATGATTCAGCACATCGAACGATGACACCGAGAAGCCCAGGGTCGGGCTCTTGTCCGTCTCCTTCGGCTGCAGCTTGAAGTCATAGCCCCAGCGAAGATCCACGTCCGCATAGTCCGGCCCGATCTCCGAGTTGCGAGCCACACCATCCGGCCGTGCATTGAAGAGGTCCGTGCCATATGCATCCGTGCCCGTAAGAATCGACCACGGCTTGCCGCTGTTCGCGAAGACACCCACACCCAGGTTCAGCAGATGCTGCGGATTGATGGCTCCATATACGCCGAACTTGTTCCGCTGCTCCCACGACGACGGGCCCCATTCTGCTTCAGGATCGCGCTGATTCTCAGGGAACCACGAGATGCCGTCAGTATTGTTGCCGCTGTGAGCCAGCGTGTACCAGGCAAATCCGGTAAAGCGCTTGTTGAAGCGGCCGCGGTAGTTAATGTCCAGCGCCGAGCCGATCTGCTTGCCCTCGGACTGGATCTGGCGCAGCTGCGAGATGCTGGCATCCGGTCGCGTGGTGTAGTCCGGGCCCAGAGGCGCGTTTTCATCGATCGAGCGATAGAGCCCGGTCCAGCGGCTGATGCGCCCACCGACGGAAACCACGCCCTTTTCGCCCACCTTACGCTCCAGCGTCAAGCCATATTCGGTGTCATACGGCGTGCGAATGCCGTTCTCCAGCTCGACGTACGAGACCGGTAGCGTCGCCGTATCGACGCAGTTCGTGATCGGGTAGCAGAGCGTCTCCTGGTTCGAAGAAAGCTCCATCAGCCGCCGCTTCGCATCCTGGTAACGTGCAAGATCGAGGATCGGTCCCGAACCGCTGCGGTCGTAGTAAATACCTGCGCCGCCACGCAGCACCATCTCGTGCTTTTGATCCCATACCCAGGCGAACGAGACACGCGGAGAAAAATTGTTCGTGTCGCCGGGGAAGGTCTGCCAGTCATAGCGAAGGCCTGGCGTCACCGAGAACCAGGGCTTGAGCTTGATCTGGTCCTGTACAAACGCGCCCACTTCCTGCTGGTGATAGACAAAGCGTGTCTGCCCATTCGCCATGCTGAAGCCGGAAGGAATGCCAGCCTGCTGATTCTCGATCGACGTTGCCTCCACGGAGCCATCGGCTGCATAGGTGGGGCTGAAGGTGTAGGTTCCGTCCTCGTTCGTTTCGTCATCGCGGACGCGGCGGCCGAAGTGCGGTACGTTCACGCCGAACTTCAGCGTGTGCGGCCCCACGGTCCAGGTCATCATCTCGTTCGCGCGCAGGTTGTACTCGGTGTTGAGCTGGTCGGCCTGTGCGCTGCCGCCGGTGTAATTGCCGCTCACCACCAGCATCGGACCTTCCTGCACATCCTTCACCGGATCGTAGCTGCGTTCGAGCGCCAGCGACGCCTCGTTCAGCATCGAGCTGGAGACGATGTAGTTGTCGTGAATCGTCAGGTCGTCTTCGCGTGTCTGCGTGTTATAGCCGGCCTCGGGCAACGTCTGGTTTCCCACACCCACATTCGTCGCATACGCATTCTGGAACGAATACATCACCGACGCGCTGTGGCTGTCCGTAAACTGATGCCCGATTTTGATCGAAAACTCCGTATCCGTCGTAGGCGCAGGCACGTTCACATCGTAGGTGCCCTCGGGATTCGCAGCCGTCGGCGCAACCGTCGCATTCACCACCGACGTCAGGTCCTCCACGTTGCGATTCAACGAGAAGAGGAACATCGTCGACTTCGAGTGGGCGACCGGTCCAGTCAGGCTGCCCTCGTACATCTGCCGTTGCTCAAAAGGCTTGCTCGAGGAAAAGTCCTGCTGCGCGTTCATCGCCGAATCGCGGTACGTGAAGTTGAACTCGCCGTGATACGCGTCAGCCGCCTGCTTGGTGATGATGTCGATCTGTCCGCGACCCGGCCAGAAGTACTGCGCCGAATACGGATCCTCATTGATGCGCACCTCCTGCACCGCCGATGGCGAGACGAGAGCGCGGTTCGCCTCCATGCCATCGACCAGCAGACCCGAACCCGAGGTACCCGACGCACCGCCGTCAAGAAAAGCGCCCATCGCGGTTACGTAATCGTTATCGAAGATCGGCAGGTCCTTCATGTCTCTTGCCGACATCACCGAGGTGTTGCCGTTCGTATCCGACGCGGTAAGGTCAACCTGCGAGCCCGCATTCACTGTCACCTGCTGCACAGCCTCGGCCACGGAAAGCGTGAAGGCCAGCGGCGCTGCGGCAGCTGCACTGGCGCCCAACGTCACGGCCTTGGTCGCCGGCTGAAAGCCGGTAAGTGTCACTATGACCGAGTAGCTGCCCGCTTGCGGCGCACGGATGCTGAAGCTGCCGGAAGCATCGGTGGTGGTCTTCGCGATGGTTGCGCCATTCGCGTTGGTAAGGTCCACCTCGGCCCCGGGAATGATCGCGCCCGAAGGATCGGCAACAGTGCCGGAGACCGCCAGCTGAGCAGCAGCATTGGCTACAGCCGGCAGTGCGGGTTGAGAGGGTGTTGTCTGGCTGTGGGCGAGTGCGGTGGGGGAGAGCAGACACAGAAGAGCAATCGTTTTACGGCTCACGGCAACCTCAGGCAGTAGATGGTAATGGGCAGCATCCTGCCCGAAGGGAATCGTTTCCATTCCTGCCAACACCAGGTCACAGCCCGGATTGATCAGCATTGCGAAGAATGGTTGCAGGCAGGCTCCCGCCTGCTCTGGCGTATCGATGTGCTGGGGTGTTGCGGTTGGCGCTCCAAAAGGTCCCGAGGCGGTTCGCGCCTCTCCACCTGCTTCACCGGGGCGCTATGGTTTGTTTGAGTGCCTCTGCCCATTCCTCTGCCGCGTCTACAAGACAGTCTGATGGGATGGATTCCAATGTATGCGACGAGAGGCCGAATCTGCAACCCATCGCCCACGCGCCCGAGCGACGCGCCGTAAGAATGTCGACATCCGAGTCGCCCACCATTAGCGTCTCTTCCGGCTTTACACCGGCTTCCGCGATGAGTGTGCGTAGCCCCTCCGGATCAGGCTTTTTGGTCGTGAAGCTGTTGCCACCGTAGATCTGAAAGAAATACGGGCTTAGTCCAAGAGCCTCACAGATGGCAATCGCCGGATTCACCGGCTTGTTCGTGAGCACGGCCATCCTGCGCGGTGTTCCGTCAGGCATCGTTTTCAATGCCTCGAGCGCGGAGAACACGCCGTCATACACATACGTGTGATCCAGCTTGTGCTCGCGGTAGTAATCGAGGAAGCGCCGCAATCCGTCTTCCACCAGAGCTTCGCCGTCGGGATCGCCAAGCGCGCGCCGCACCAGCATGCCCGCACCGTCGCCGATATAGGTCGCGATGATCTCTTCCGGAAGCGCCTGCCGTCCAAGCTGGGTCAGCATGGCATTCACGGATGTTGCAAGGTCTTTCTTCGAATCGATCAGCGTTCCATCCAGGTCAAATACGATCAGGCGGATCTCATCCGCGGGGAGCACATTCCGAATCTCCAGCATATTTCTAGTGTAGACAATCGCTTTTCTAATTTCCTACAGGGAACCCATAAAGAAACCGGATGCCAGACTTTGAGCCCACCGGAAAATCAGTGACCGGAACATTCCTTGCACTCGAACTCATGACCATCGGGAGCGTAGGCCGAAGGCGATCCGCCCTGCGCGCAGCAGCTAAATCTGTTGTTTCTTCCAGCGCCCGCCTCGGAAAAGCACCATGCTCACCGCAGCCATCGCGGCTTCCGCGACCACGATCGACAGGATCGCGCCATGCGAATGCAACCGGGTATGCGTGGCCAGCCACCAGGCCAGAGGAAGCTCCAGCACCCAGAAGCCGAAGAAGTTCACAATCGTCGGTGTAATCGTATCTCCGGCACCGTTGAAGGCCTGGAGCATCACCATTCCATAGGCATATGCCACATTGCCGCAGCTCATAATGCGCAAGGACGTCGCGGCAAGGGGCACCACCTCCGGATCGCTCACAAAGAGGCGCACCACGGGGGTTGCGAAGAGGAAGAAGAAGAGTCCGATCAGGCCGAGAAAGACCATGTTGTAGAAGCCGGTACGCCATACCGCCTGCTCCGCGCGTTTCGGCTCCTTGGCCCCCAGATTCTGCCCCACCAGCGTGGCCGCCGCGTTGCTCAGGCCCCAAGAAGGCAGGATGAAGAAGATCACGATACGGATGGCAACCGTGTACCCTGCCACCGCCGAGGCTCCGAAAAACGCGATGATGCGCACGAGGCCGATCCAGCTGGCGTTGGCGATGGTGAATTGCAGGATTCCCGTAAATGAGACCCGCAGCAGCCGCCACAATACACCAGCGTTGATGCGCAGATGCCGCGTCAGCACATGGATACGCTCCGTTCCCTTGAGCAGCCGGTAAAACTGGTAAAGCACGCCGATGCTGCGGCCGGTGAAGGTCGCAAGCGCGGCACCCGTAACTCCGAAACGATGAAACGGCCCGATACCGAAGATCAACAGCGGATCGAGGATCAGGTTCAGGATGTTCGAAACCCACAACAGCCGCATCGCGATAGCCGCATCACCCGCGCCGCGAAAGATTGCGTTATTCAGAAAGAGCAGGATGATCGCGCCGCAGCCGCCGAGCGCAATGCGCGCATAGCCTGAGCCGGTGGCGACGATCGCAGGTGAAGCCCCCATCGCAGCGAGCAGCTTCGGTGCATAGATGCCGGCAGGAATGCCCATCGCCAGCGACACCAGCAGCCCAAGTGCAATGGCCTGCACGCCGGAGATCGCGGCATCCTCGGGATCCTTCTCGCCGATGCGGCGCGCCACCATGGCGCCGGTCGAGAGCGAAAGCCCCATGCCCACGGCAAAGACCAGCGCCAGCATCGACTCCGTCATGCCGACGGTCGCCACGGCGTCTGCGCCCAGCCTGCCCACCCAAAAGACATCCACCACTGCGAATAGCGATTCCAGGACCATCTCGAGCACCATCGGGATCGCCAGCAGCAGGATCGCCCGGTTCAGGCTGCCCGTGGTGTAGTCCTGGTGCGAGCCCCGCAGGGCTTCGCGCACCGATGCCCATAGGCCCGTGGAAGGCCGCCCAGGGATCGTGTTTTCAACCGAAGGATTCATACGTCGAATTCCCGCCCGTACAAGATATGCTGTAGCCCATGGTGACACGCTTTTCCTTCGGGCTTCTTATTTCTGCTTGTGGACTTTCGCTGGTGATTCCGGCGCTCGGCCAGGCAGCCTCGCCCGCTCCCCGCTTTCCCTCGAATGAAGACCTGCGGCACGTCCGCAGCATGGCCCAGCCGCGCCTCTCACCCGATGGCCGCAGCGTGATCATCACCGTCACAGACTCCACCGCCGATGGCGCGCGCAGCCATCTCTGGCTCGTCGATATCAAGCAGAACACCGCACGCCAGCTCACTTTCACCCCCGCTGGAGAAAAGCGCGGTGAGAATAACGGCCAGTGGATGCCCGATGGAGACTCGATTCTCTTCCTTGCGCACCGCGGCGAACACACGCAGCTTTACCGGCTTTCCATGGAGGGCGGAGAGGCACGCGCCTACGACCTGAAGATCACGCCCACGGTCGATACCTCGAAGCTGCCCGATGCCATTCCGCCTGCGAAAGCGGACAGCTCCGACACGAAGGTTGAACCGCTGCCCATCGACGTCGAAAACTACGCGCCTTCCCCGGATGGGCGCTGGATCGCCCTGCTCGCGCACGATCCTGAAACACCGGGGGAAAAGAAGGCCAAGGACGAGAAGGCAGACGCCGTCTGGGTGGATCACGATCCGCATGGCTCGCGGCTCTACCTGCTCGACCCCGAAAGCGGCAAGCTCACGCCCGTCGCCGTCGAACCGGATGCCGAGTCCATCGCCTGGGCAAAGCAGTCCGATCGCCTGATCGTCGTGGCTCGGGGCATGAACAACGCCGGCGATCTCGGTCCGGACGCCTCGACCTGGCTGGTCTCGACCGGCGATCCCGCTCATCCCCGCAAGCTGACGCAGCTGCCTGCCACGCTCGAAAGCGCCACATGGTCCGAAGACGGCAAACGCCTCTACTTCATTGGGCAGTCCGCTGCGGACGCCCCTCCGGGCTACAGCGATCTCTTCGTCTACAACTTCGCCGACGATTCGACCCGGAATCTCACTGCCGCCTATACCGGGAGCCTCGCGCACCAGCTGCCTATCCCCGATGACAGCCGCCTCCTGGTTCCTGTTCAGGCCGGCACACGCGTCGGCGTACTGCGCATCAATCCGGATTCTCCTGCCGATAAGCAGGAGGCCGTGAAATTTGATACCGCCACGGTGACAAATCTCGACACTAACGACCGGCACAACGGATGGGTATGGCTCGGGGCTTCCAGCACCCAGCCGCTCACGCTCTATTACGCCGAAAAACTGGGCCGCAATGCACGCGCTCTCAACGCTCCAACGCTGATGCCCGCAAGCTGGGGACAGGTCCAGTCACAGCTGGTGAGCTGGAAGAACGAGAGCCAGACCATTGAGGGACTGCTCTATCTGCCTCCCGAGGCCACCGCGAAGAAAGTCCCGCTCATCGTCGACGTGCACGGCGGCCCTACCGGCGCCTTCGAGGATGGCTACTATCCGCTGATCGAGTTCCTGCTTGGCCAGGGATGGGCTGTCTTCCGCACGAATCCTCGCGGCTCCACCGGATACGGCGCAGCCTTTGCCGCAGCGAACAAGAACGACCTCGGCGGAGCGGACTATCGCGACATCATGACCGGCATCGACACTGTGCTCGCGCGCTATCCGCTCGATCCCTCACGCATGGCGCTGATGGGCTACAGCTACGGCGGCGAAATGGCTGGCTTCGTCGAAGGCAAGACCACGCGCTTCAAGGCCATTGTCTCGGGCGCGCCGGTCATCGATCAGAACAGCGAATACGGCACGGAGTCCGGCTCCTGGTACGACCGCTGGTTCTACGGCAAGCCGTGGGATCACGAGGCCGACGCCTGGCGGCAGAGCCCGCTCTCCGGCGTCGGGCACGCGAAGACGCCGTTCCTGCTGCTGCAGGGTGAAGGCGACACCACCGACCCGCTTGGCCAGAGCCTCGAGATGTATCGCGCCCTCCGCCAGATGGGCGTCCCCGTCGACATGGTGCAGTATCCACGCGAAAACCACGGCCCGCTGGCCACCGGCATCTACGGCAACCCCAGCCCCGAGCCATGGCATGGCTTCGACGGCCGCCAGCGCATCGTGAAGTTCTTTAAGACTGCGTTCGGGGAGTAAATACCGCGGTAACAGGCACAAGCTTGTTGTTATAGTCAGGAAAACTTATGCAAGATGATTCGCATGCACGCAACCAACGGTCCAGAACCAGTTATCTCCTGTTCTGGATTGCATCGGTTTTTGCAACGTTTATCTACTGCCTGACCTTTTTCTTCGCCTTCATCGGCGCTCCCATCGCTACCAAAAGGGGCTGGCTATGGATAGAGTGCGGATGTCTAGCGCTCCTTGCTATTCCTCTAGTTCTCAGAGTAGGGCGACTAGGGATGGACACTCAACTGATTGAAGACAACCGCATAGCCCAGATCATGCTAGCGCTCATCCTTGCCGAGTTTGTTTTGTGTTTCATTCAAGCATTCAGCCTGATCATCTTTCTTATCCACCATCCAGATTTGGCTAATAGTCTGGCATAAATTTTCGAGAAATTGGCTGCCCCACATCTCGCTTCTGAAACATGGGATCAATCCAAACTTCACCCCGGATTATTATTCCCCGCTTCAACTACCTATCCAGCGATCCACCGAAAGCCTATCGAAGCGGTGCAGCGCCAGCAAAGCCGCGTACACCAATCCATAAATAATCTGGATCGACGCCGCCTGCCAGTCCTGGATCAGCGATGAGCCGAAGGTGAGCACCATCATCCACACCATCGCAGCCACCAGCGCGGCGCGGGTGCGCAGCCCCACGAGCAGCAGAGCCCCAAGAAGCGCCTCCACCGGTGGAAGCACATTGAAGAAGAGCTGCGTCAGCGCAGGCGGCAGCACGCTATGCGCGAACTCCGCCTGCATCTTGCCGCTGAAGGCAGAGACGCCGCCCAGGATCCGGCTTGCACCATGCATCAGCAGGTTCAGCCCAACCAGCGCACGCAGAAGTCCGTAGGCCAGCCGTTCGTCAGCAATTCCCTTCTCTCGAACCATGCCTTCTGTCCTTTTGAGATTTCGCGTCAGGCCTGCACGGCAGAGGAGCGGGCCAGCGCCCGCTTCAACACCACTTCCAGCGCAGACTTCTGCTGTTGGTACTCCTCCTCTGAGATGCGTCCGGCGAGCCGTTCCGTCTCAAGCGCGAAGAGCTCTTCCTTCAGGCTGGCCAGCAGCGGATCGCCGCTGCTCAATGCCGGCTTCGGCGTCGGGGGCAATGCAGCAGGTTCCGCTACAGCTGGAGACGCATCCGCAGGCTTGCCACGCAGGAAAAACGCTGCCGCGATAACAAGCAGAAGCGCGAGACCGCTGAGGATCCACCACTTGTACTTCTGCAGCGGATCGGGCGTATCGATCGGTGCGGCCATGCCGCCGCCAGGGCGGGCATCCGCCTCGGGGGATGCCTGCGCGCCAGCGCCTGATCCATCGCCGGCGTCCTGCCCCTGCTGCTGTTGCGCCTCGCGCGGCATGACACCTTCGCCGGAGACAGTAAAGGCCAGGGACTGATTCGGCTTCACGTTTCGCACCAGGAACGTCTGTGCCCCCTGCTCCACGTCCGCGGAGGTGAAGGTCGAGCCACCATCGAACTTCATCGCCTTCGGCAGGATCACCGCAACGTTCTGCGTAGGCAGAATCGGCTTCAGCGTGAATTTGTAACTGCCGTTGTAAGGAATGGAATAACCGACCTGGAAGCGCGTCTCGCCCGGCCGCACCGGAAAGACAAAGGCATAACGCCCAGGCTCTCCGGTAGGCATCGGTGAGGACGCAACCGGCATGCCCTGCGGTCCCATGGCAGCCGAGGACTGAATCTTCGCCTCAGGCGGCAGCGAAATCGGATAGGCTTCCTTGCTGAACTGCGTGCGGGGCGGCGTCGACTCATTCTTCACGAAGAAGCTCTCGACCACCTGCATGCCCTGCGGCCCAGCTTCGATGCGCATCACATCGGCCTCGGTGCTGACGCCCTCTACCTTCTCGGCGACATCGTAGACATCCACGTCCACGACTGTCTTCCCAGGCTGGACCGGCTCAAAGTAATTCGCCTTCTCGTGATCGACCCGGATCAGGTGCATACCGTTGTCCGGCACATCGATGCTGTAATGTCCCGAAGCGTCCGTCTTGGTGCGTCCTGCCTCCTGCATCCCCTGCCCGAAACCGATGAGGACCACATCGTCGCCTGCAACGGGCTTATGGGTCGTCTTATCCGTAACCGTTCCGGTTACAGTTGCAGCAAAGGCCGAAATTCCGGCGAACATCGCCACCGTGCATACGGATGCCGCCAAGGGCCGCGAACCCAGGAAAGCCTTCATCTTTCTCCTCACCTCAGCGCGCTTGCGCTTCCAGCAGTTCCATCTCGGCGATCACTTCGGCCGCTTCATTCTCGAGCAGAGCCTGCTGCGCCGCGTAGTCCTCTTCCACGAACTTACCCGAACGATACTCGAAATTCAGATCGCGCAGGTTGTCGTAGAGAGCATCTTTGCGTTCTCGCAGGTATTCGAGGCGAGTCTTCTGCCGCTGCGCGGCAACGTTCCGCTCCGGATAGAACACATATATCATCAGGGCCGCCAGCAGCAGGGCGCACGCCAAAAGGGTCATAGCTCGGTCTCCCGCCGCACCCGCTCACGGATGCCTTCAATCTGCTGTGTCTGTATGGGTGCCGGCTTTGCCGCGGCGCGCTGCCGCCAGCGGCGGATCAGCACCGCGGTGCCGCCGATGCCGAGCAGAAGAAGCAGCGGAGGCATAATCCACGCCAGCATATTGAAGCGTGTGAACATCGGGGCCGCAAGCACCGTGGGGCCATACTTCGTTTCAAAGGCCGTGAGGATCGCAGTGTCCCCCTGCCCCTGTTCGATCTGCGCACGCAATTCGTCGAGCATCGGACCCGAGCTCGGGCAACCGACGTGATTGCACTCGATAAGCACCTGTCCGCAGCCGCAGGCGCACATCATCTTGTGCCCGAGGTCGTTCATGCGCTCGCCGTTGTCGGCGGCTCCCATGGTCAACACTGCGAGCAAAATAACCATCACCGCGGCGCCAGCGCGGCGCCGGTAAGCGGCAAACACCTGCATCAGTCGCCTCCCGATGCAGGCACAGCGCTGGGTAGATGCGTGGTCTCCGCCGCCTTGCTGCGGCTCGCCGCGAGTGCGGCGGTCATGTTCGGCATCAGCGCCACCGCCGTGCCGAAGATGATGATGCCAACGCCGATCCAGATCCACGCAATCAACGGATGAAGAATGGCTTTGATGATGGGCTGACCGGTGCTGGGGTTCTTGCCCTCATAAACCACATACAGATCCCACGCAAGCGTGGAGTGGTTGGCAACAATCGTCGAAGGCTGCTGACTTGCCGCATAGAATCGCTTCTCGGGAGCCATCTGGAAGAGCTTCTTGTCGCCGTGATAGACGTCGAGCAGCGCGTACTCGCTGTCATAGTTCGGGTTCGTATCCTGCGAGAAGCTCTCGCACTCCAGGCGATAGGGACCGATGTAGATGTTCTGCTTGTAGCTGAGCTCCTGCTCACGCGAAAGGTCGAACGCCCCGCCCGCCATGCCGATGAAGATGACGACTACGCCGAAATGCACAATGTAGCCGCCGTAACGGCGTGTGTTGCGGCGCGTGAGCTGCACCATCGAAGCGAACAAACCACGCCCTGTATGCCGCGCAATGACCTGCGCGCCACGCAGAAACTCCGAGGCAATCGCGGTCACCACCACGGCCCCGATTACGAAAGCGAAGAACGCATAGAACGAGCCCTGGTGATCGGTCGTAAAAATCTCCCACGGACGCACGCCGGAGGAGATCACGACCACCGCCATCACGAGTCCCGCGATCACAGGCAGCACGAAGTTCTTGCGAATGCTCTTGAAGGACGAGCTGCGCCACGCCAGCAGAGGCCCAATCCCCGTAAGGAAGAGCAGGAAGAGACCGATCGGTACTGCGACACGGTTGTAGAAGGGCGCGCCTACCGTGACACGATTGCCCTGCACGTACTCCGAAAGCACCGGGAACAACGTGCCCCAAAGCACAGTGAAGCAGGCGGCAAGCAGAACAAGGTTATTGAAGAGGAAGCTCGACTCGCGCGATACCAGCGACTCCAGCTTGTTTTCTGTCTTGAGGTGATCGCGCTGCAGGATATAGGTGAAGAGACACACCGAAAGCACGATCACCAGGAAGGCCCAGAACCAGCTGCCGATCGAAGACTGCGCAAAGGCATGCACCGAACTCACCAGCCCGGAGCGCGTCAGCAGCGTGCCGAGGATGGCGAGCATGAACGTGGAGAAGATCAGCCACACGTTCCATGTCTTCATCATGCCGCGCTTCTCCTGCATCATCACCGAATGCAGAAAGGCCGTGCCCGTGAGCCATGGCATCAGCGAGGCGTTCTCGACCGGATCCCACCCCCAGTAGCCGCCCCAGCCCAGCACGGCATACGCCCAGTGCGCGCCGAGGAAGATGCCGCAGGTCAGGAAAAGCCACGTCACCATCGTCCAGCGGCGCGTAATCTGGATCCACTTCTCGCCGGGATAACGCATCATCAGCGCGCCCAGCGCAAAAGCGAACGGCACCGCAAATCCCACGTAGCCCAGATAGAGCATCGGAGGATGAATCACCATCTCCGGATACTGCAACAACGGATTCAGGCCGAAACCATCTGCCGGAATACTGCCGGTCACCAGCGAAAACGGTGGCGCGGCAAAATTGAGGATCAGCAGGAAGAACACCTGAATACCGGCGAGGATCGTCGAAGCATAGGCCGTGAGCTTGACATCCACCTTGTGCCGAAGCCGCAGCACGAAGCCATAGCTGGCAAGCAGCCAAGCCCACAGCAGCAGCGAGCCCTCCTGCCCCGACCAAAGCGCCGCAAACTTGTAGGCTCCGGGCAACGCGCGGTTCGAGTGGTGCAGGATGTAGGAGACCGAGAAGTCATCGGTGAACGCGGCCCACACCAGAGCAAAGGCTGCGGCCGTAGTGGCGACGAAAGTGCCAATCCCCGCGCGGCGAGCCGTTTCGGCCAGTCGTTCCGGGGAGACACGCGAGCGGGCGCCCATAGCCAACTGACGCAGAGCAACAGCTCCGGCCAGGAGGGTGTAGGCACTCAGCGCAAGAGCGAGCAGGAGAGCGAAGCTGCCGAATGTAGGCATGATTGAACCCCTCATTGTCTCAGACCGAACTTCGCCTCAGCAATGACGGTCGTCACAATGCGTGGGGTCCAAACTGTGAATTTGAGACGTTCCGTGCGGAAAGAGGGGGAGAAAACCAGGAGAGATGCAATACGCCCGAAGAGAGCGAATATCGCTTAGCAGTCAACCAGCCTGCAACTAGGCCGACTGCTGATACGGCGTGTCGAGGAGTGAAGCGACCAGTGAAATCAGCATATCCGGAGGAAACGGCTTGATGCGATAGATCACGTTCAGGCCTTCATACTCGTTCTCGGCGTCCGCCATGCCGCTCAGCACCACCACGGGTACACCCATGCGGCGGGCACGCAGCTCTCGGACAAAATCCGGCCCCATCATGCCGGGCATGCAATGATCCGTGATGACCAGGGACAGGCCAGACCGGAAGCCTTCAACTTCAAGCAACTCCAGAGCCTGAGCCGCACCGGAGGCAACTTCAGCCGTCCGACCTGCTCTCTCCAGGATCGCCCTGCGCGTTGCCGACTGGACGGCGTTGTCATCCACAATAAGGATTTCTGCTGAACTCATGCGCTGCAATAACTTCCTGGGGGATCAGGATGTGGGCTTATCTATTTCTACCACTTTGTATACAACTGATGCGGCGAAAAACGCCCCGGTTGCCTAAAGGATTTAGTAGAAACATCGAAGCAAGGAAAAGGGCAGCCCGAGGGCTGCCCTTTTGGTGGGGAGAAAATGTGTTTAGAAGTTGACCTTGCCAAACACCTGGAGCACACGGCCACCGACGCCAGCAGACTGAAATGAACCGTAGGGGCTGGTCGGAGGAGCAACGATGTTACCGCTGCTGCCAATGCTGCCAGCACCGACGTCGTTGGAAGGCTGACCGAAGTTCGGGTGATTGAATACGTTGAAAGCAGAAGCACCAATCTGGACGGTGAAGCGTTCCAGATTCACAAACTTCTTGCTCAGGGTCCAGTCGGAATCGGCATAGTGCGGTCCGTAAAACGCGTTACGGCGAACATTGCCAAAGGTCGTCTGGGTATCGGAGGTCTCAAATTCGGAATCTGAGAGGCAAGGAGTAGTGATGCCATTGCCGTTGCAGTGGTACTTGAGCTTCGCGCCCGGCACTGCAGCCGCAAGGATCTGAGCTGAACCACCAAACGTGCTCTGATACAGAGAGCTATCTACGATGGAGAACGGCGAACCCGTGCGCCAGTAGGTTTTGCCCGAGAACAACCAACCGCCTGCTACCGAGTTCACCCAAGCCGAGTGTCCCTTCAGATACGGCATCTGGTAAACGTAGTCAGCCGTCAGGTTATGGCGATAGTCATAATCGGCATTCGAATAATTGAGCGCCGCAATGCTCGACGGAGATGCCATCTGGTTCACCGCCGTCGCATTGTAGTACTCACCGGCGCCACCGTTTGAGACGTCATCCAGCGCGTGGCTGTAGTTGTAGGTCACATCAACCGTAAGACCACGATCGATATGCTTATACGTGATCGATCCACCGTTGTAGTTCGAGTTTGCCTCGTTCAGGAAGGCATTCACAGCTCCGAAACGGGTATCTGGAGAGGTCGTGGGCAGATTGCCAAACGGAGTCGAAGATGAAGCGTTAACGAATGGGTTCTGAATCAGTTCGTCATAGCCTTCATTGCCAACATAGCCAATGATAATAGCGTCATAACGGCCGATCTGATGCTGTACCTGCAGGTTCCACTCCAGGTATTTCGGGCTGCGCCACTGCTGCTGCGAAATCGTCAGATTCGGGGCAGTGAACGGAACGCCAATCGCTCCGAGCGAGTTGCTAATCTGAGTTGCCGTCTGACCTGAGCTGAAACCGCTCTGCAACAGCGAATTCGACTGCGCTGCAAAATACGGAGCGCTGTTCACCGAAGTGGCAGGAGCAATTTCGCCCGATGTGACGGTAGCTGAGTAGAGCTGTGGGAAGTTCTGAACGAAGCTGTCGAGGTACGTGGCGGCCGGCAAATCGCCAAACAGGCCGATACCACCGCGGATGACCGTGCGACCGTTGCCGGTCACATCGTAGTTGAAGCCGAAACGTGGCTGTACAACCACGGCCTCAACACTCGGAAACGCATCAGCTAAGTTCGCACTGATCGCCTGGTTGTAAGGATCGTCCGTCGTTGCATCAGGGAACGTGCCATTGTAACGCGCGAAGCAGTTGTTGTTGCAAAGCGGATTGCCGGTACGGTCGAAGCGAATACCTACGGTTGTATGGAGGCGGGAAGTAGCCTGCCACTCATCCTGCAAATAGGCACCGATATTGTAAAGCGCAAGATAAGCAGTCGACTGCTTTGCAAAATTCTGCAGGTAGTAGGACTGCGATCCATCCGAGGTGGCCAACTGACCGTTCGCCAGATTGTCCAAGCTCAGAAATTCGTAGAACCCATTCTCGAGCTCCTGCGCGTCATAGTCTGAGATATCGTCACGGCGGAAGTTATAACCGAAACGGAAGGTGTGGCTGCCCTTGGTCCACGAAAGATCGTCTACAAACTGGTACTGGCTGACGTTGCGGCCCTGCGGGAAGTAATAAGGCGCGCCGAGCGAACCGAAAGCAGTACCGTTACCGTTGATGGCGCCATCATAGAAGCCCCAGTACGTCGGGAAGGTTGACAGCGTCTGGGACAGATCCGAAGGTCCAAAATATGCGGTGTACCAGTTGGCGGCGAAGATGAACTGGTTGGTCAAGTGCGGGTTGAACACGATTGTGTCATTCAGCTGGCCTTCATAAGAGGGCTGCGAAGAAATCGTGTTGAATGCCGGGCTGACGAAGCTGGTGTAGGTCGGCTGGGTACCACGATCCATTTTGAAGCGACCGAAGAGTTTCTGGCGGTCGCTGATGTTCCAGTCAACACGAGCCGTAAACAGCCATTCCTTGTTGGTAGCAGAAGCAGAACCCACAGCCGCCGTTTCGCAGGAATACTGTGTACCTAGTCCGGCAGCCGTTGCTCCGGCAGTGCCAGCGAAGCCACCGCAACCCAACGACCCTGTCGAATCCTGAAGCGGGCCGCTACCCGTAGTCACTGCGACTGCAGAAGCATGCGAGGGCGAAGCGTTGTAGAGCGCAAAAGCCTGCTCATAAAGCGGCAGCGCGTCTGAGGGCACATTGGCCAGCATGTAGTTCTGGAACTGAGTCGACGGGAAAACGGCATAGCCAGTATCCGGCAGCACGTAGCGCAGGCCTTCGTAATCGGCGAAGAAGAAAAGCTTGTCCTTGATGATCGGACCACCGACGTTGGCCGCCCACTCATTCGAAATCGCTCGCTGACGACCTTCACCCGAATAATTACGGAACCAGTCGTTCGCGTTCAGCACGTCGCCGTTGTAGAAGTAGTTCAGCATGCCATGGAACTTGTTGGTGCCCGACTTGGTCGTGTAGTTCAGAATGGCGCCTGCAGCGCGACCATACTGCGCGCTGTAGCCATTCAGCACTACGCTCGCTTCGTCGATTTCTCCCTGGCCAAGGCTCAGGTTCGAAGAACCGGAGTTGTTCAGGTTCAGGAACGGGTCCTCATCGTCGAAACCGTTCATAACATAAAGGTTCGATGTACCCGGAAGACCATCGGCGCTAAAGTTGCCGTACGAACCACCAGCATTCACTGCAACACCAGGAGCAGTAAAGGCCACGGTGGTGATGTCACCACCAGGTGCCGGAAGGTTTTGGATCTGCTGCTCAGTAAAAGTGGTTACAAGAGCTGGCGACTGGGTGTCGGTCAGCTGAGCAGCCTGCGCGGAAACCGTAACCGTCGTGTTTTCGCCGGAAGGGGTGACCTTCAGATCAGATGTGACAGTCTGACCCACAGTGACTGCGACCGAGGTCTTGCCGGAAGCAAGTCCCGTGTACTGAGCGCTGATTTCATACGTCGAAGGCTTGAGCAGCAGAGCGGAGAAACGACCCTCTGCATTTGTCGTCACAGTGAGAGTCGCACCGGTTGCGGTATCGCGCACTGTTACGGTCGCACCGGGCACAACGGCGCCCGAGCTGTCGGCAACTACGCCGGAAAGCGCGCCGGTAGTTGCGGTCTGGGCAAAGAGCCTGGCTGGCGTAAGCGTGACTCCCAGCAGCAGAGCCACTGCAAGAGTAAATACAGCTCGAAACGAGCGATGCGGGCAGATCTTCATGGTCTGCCTAGTTGCAATTGTCATACCTTTCTCATGACATTTTTCACATTCTCTTAACGCCATGATGACAAAGGCTTTGCCCTCAATTCTGAGGGTGGGATTCCTTTACTGTCCGGTAATGGACGACATGCCCTTCCAGTTATCAGAACGCCACCTACAAAAAGCCGTAGATGCGGGCAACCCGGCATCAGACAGGCTTCCCATTTTGGCACTGAAAACAGGCCTCTTTGCTATCCGCACACCCCTGCTCCGGCGTGGAACAATATAGATAGGTCCGAGCCCAAGGAGTGGGCCTGGTTATGAATACTCTCAAGACCGCCTTCCTGCTGACCGCCCTCACCCTTCTGCTGGTGCTGCTCGGCGAGCACTTTGGCGGACGGAACGGCATGGTCCTGGCCTTTCTCCTCGCTGCCGGGATGAACTTCGTCTCCTACTTCTTTTCTGACCGGCTGGCCCTGGCCATGTATCGCGCCCAGCCTGTCACCCGCGAACAACTCCCGCGGGTTTTCGCCGTGGTCGAGCACATGACGCAACGAATCGGCCTGCCCATGCCGAAGATCTACGTCATACCCTCCGACTCCCCCAACGCCTTCGCGACCGGACGCAACCCGCAGCACGCGTCGGTAGCGGTGACGCATGGCATCCTCAATCTTCTGAATGACGAAGAACTTGCAGGAGTACTGGCGCATGAACTCGGTCACGTCAAGAATCGCGACATATTAACCAGCTCGATCGCCGCAACGCTGGCTGGAGCCGTGACCATGCTCGCCCGCATGGGTTACTGGGCCTCGCTCTTTGGCGGATACGGCGGAGGAGGACGCGATCGTGAACGCGGTGGTGGAGGACTGGGCGCACTGGCCATGCTCATCCTTGCGCCAATCGCTGCCCTGCTGGTGCAGATGGCCGTCTCCCGCTCACGTGAATACGAGGCCGACGCCACCGGCGCCAAAATCACCGGCAATCCCTACGCCCTGGCTTCGGCTCTCGAAAAACTCGACGCCTACTCGAAGCGGCTGCCGATGGATGCCTCACCTTCGACGGCGCACCTGTTTATTGTGGCGCCGGTCATCAGCGCGCGCGACCTCGGCAACCTGTTCTCGACCCATCCGCCGATCGCAAAGCGTATCGAACGATTGATCGGCCGGCCAAGCCTGTACGGCAACCCGCGCCAGTAGATAGCGCGAGACCTCGCTCCTGAAAACGAAGAAAGAGATCGATGAAGACTGCAATCCGTTCCCTCATTCTGCTGATGGTCGTCCTCTGGCTGGGCGGCGTGATGTTTTTCCCCATCCTCGCGTACTACTCGTTCAGCACCGTGCCGGACACCCATATCGCGGGAACGATCGTCGCCAAGAGCCTCCATGTTCTGCATGAGGAAGGGCTGTTCGCCGGAGCCACCATCGTCGTGCTGCTGCTGGCCGCACAGGTAACACGGGCGCTCCGCTCCGGCCCTGCGCCGGTCATTGCAACCCTGTTGATGCTCGGCCTCACCGCCTTCTCCCAGTTCTGGATCATTCCCAAGATGGAAGCCGATCGGATCGCAGTCGGCGGAGCCATCGACACGGTACCGGCAACCGAACCACACCATGCGGAATTCAATCGCCTGCATCATGTTTCGGAGAAAACCGAGCAGGGCGTATTGCTCCTCGGTTTGATACTGATCGTCCTGATCTCACGCGAGCCGCAAAAGGTATAGGCCTAACAGGCTGCTATCATGGCAGATTGGACACAGCCGTCTTTTTGCACTCTCTGAGTCCATACTGACCGACCTCATGCTGCTCTCGCTCACGCTCGGATTGATTGCCGCGCTCGCCGATGTTCTCGGCGGGCTGGTGCTGGTGCGCCGCCACTGGGAAAAGCGCTACCTGCGCTATTTCGTGGCCATCGGCGCAGGCTTCATGCTCTCGGTTGCGATCCTCGAGATGACCCCGGAAAGCCTGAAGTTTTCGCCGACGTGGTCACCGGTACTGATTCTCGCGGGCTATTGTGCGATCCACTTGCTCGAGCACACCATCACGCCGCACTTCCACTTCGGCGAGGAGACGCATCATCATGAGCTCTCAGCGCATACCGGCTATTCGGTGCTCACCGGGCTCGCCATTCATGCGCTCTTTGACGGCGTAGCCATTGGCTCGGGCTTTGTCCTCTCAAGCTGGCTGGGCTGGCTGATTTTCTTTGCCGTATTCCTCCACAAGATGCCGGAGGGCTTCACCGTGGCCTCGGTCATGCTGGCCTCGGGACGCAGCCGCGCGGCCGCGTTGATTTCAGCATCGGTACTGGCATTGACCACGGTGCTGGGCGTGCTGGTCATCAACCTGCTGCCACACTGGGTTGAGGCCGGCCTGCCACTCTCGGCCGGCGTCTCCATCTATGTTGCGGCAACCGACCTCGTCCCCGAAGTCAATCGCGAGCCCGGCATCCGCATGGCGCTGGTGTTCTTTGCCGGCGTGGCCATGTTTCTTCTGATTAAGCTGCTGATCCCGCAGATTTAACGATTGCCTGATCGTGTGACTCACCTGCGCCGGAGTTTGGCATCGGTGAGTCTCAAAATACGCGCCCCCAAAAGCCTTATTTCTGGCGTTCCTTCCACATCTTGTAAAGTCCCCAGGCTGCGATGGTGCACACGTCCTGAATGGTGCCATCCATCATCATCTGCTCGAACTCAGCGACTGTAGCTGTCTTGAGGACGAGGTCATGCTCTTCGGGGTCGGGATCGGTCTCCTGCTGGGTGAGTCCAGTCGCCAGATAGACGTGCTGCTTTTGCTTTGCGAAGCCATAGGCGATCCACATGGTGCCGAGGTAGATCATCGTGTCGGCGACGAGGCCGGTCTCCTCGCGCAGCTCGCCGCGAGCCAGTTCTTCAGGGTCGACACCCGCCGTCTCCCAGCCGCCCTGCGGCAGCTCGAGCGCCCGCTCCTGGATGGTGTAACGGAACTGCTCGATGAGATAGACCGTATCGCCTTCCAGAGGCAGAATCACGGCGCAGTCTTCCTTATCGACGACGCCGTAAATGCCGGGAACGCCGTTGCTGCGCTCGATCTGGTCCTCACGGACGCTGAGCCAGTTGTTGCGATAAACCTCGCGGGTGCTGAGAGTGCGAATGCTCAAAGGGGATATCTCCTCGCGGGATGATGGGATCAGCCAGCCCTATTCTCCCATGCGATCTGCCATCCTGCCCGAGCGTCGCAGTCCCCCGGTGAACCGTTGTCCGGTTTCATCCGATCATTGTCCGCATTTGGACAATCCGGAGTTACGCTTCTCGGTGAATTCTCTGAAAGTAAAGCCTTTAGTCTTGGCCTTGAACGTGCATTTTCCACGGCGAATCCCTGGCTCAGCACCTCTCTCAAACACTCTTTTTGGAGGCCTGCGATGCATCGTGTCTGGCAGAACCTGCGGTTTGCTCTCCGCCAATGGCGCAAAACGCCCGGACTGGCGATCACCTGCGTACTGACACTTGCGCTCGGCGTTGGCGCTAATACCGCGGTCTTCAGCGTGATGAACGCGGTGCTGCTACGTTCCCTGCCGGTGAGCGATCCGGCCCGGGTGTTTTATCTCAACACCTCGGGAATGCCCCAGAACACCGTAAACACCGGCAATAGCAACACATCCTTCTCCTACCTGGTGTACCAGGAGCTTGGCCGGCAAAAGAGTGTATTTTCCGATGTGATCGCCTACGTGCCTCTCAGCGCCGACAAGATTCCTGTACGCATCGGAACCGAGCCGGAAGAAGCCGAGGCGGACATGGTGAGCGGCGGCTTCTTCTCCGGGCTGGGAGTAAAGATGGAGCGCGGGCGCGGCTTCTCCGCGGCCGACGAGAGAAACCATACACCGACAGTGGTGCTGAGCTACGCCTACTGGGATCGGCGATTTGGCCGTGACCCGGGCGTGATCGGCCGGACGATGACGGTCAAAGGCGTGCCAGTGACGATCGTAGGCATCGCGGCCCAGGGCTTCGAGGGCGTAGAAGCCGGAAGCTCCACCGACTTCTGGATCCCCTTGCAGCGCCGCGCCGAACTCAATGCCTGGGGACATCCGGCCAGCAAGGACGGAAAGACCTATATCGACCAGCCGGGATGGTGGTGCATCCGCATGCTGGCGCGGCTGGCGCCGGGTGTTTCGAAGGCCCAGGCTGTCAACCGCGTGCAGGGGATCTTCCAATCGGCAGCCTACGAGCAGGGCGGACAGCCGCAAAAGGGCGAAAAGCCCCCGGTGCTGTCCCTGCATGAAGCCAAGAGCTTTCCCGGCTACGACGAATACTATGGCAAGCCGCTCGAGGTGCTCATGTCCATGGTCGGTCTCGTACTGCTGATCGCGCTGAGCAATGTGGCCATGCTGCTGATGGCCCGCAACTCCACACGGCTGCGGGAGTTTTCCCTGCGCCTCGCTCTGGGTGCAGCCCGGGGACAGATCTTCCGCCAGCTCCTGACCGAGAGCCTGCTGGTGGTGGCAGCCGGGGGCATCGCGGCATGGGGATTCGCCGAACTCGCCACCCGGGCGCTGGGCAACTGGGCCCAGATCGAAACCAGCATGGCGCCGGATGCGACGGTACTGCTGTTCACGCTGGGCATCCTGATCCTTGCCGCACTGGCATTCGGGCTCGCGCCCCTGAAGACAGCAGTCTCATCCGGCCCGGGGCTGGTGCTGAAAACCTCCGTAGCCACGGCAAACACGGATCGCGATAAATCGCGCACCTCGCGCACGGTCATCGCGTTGCAGATGGCGCTCTGCCTCACGCTGCTCGCCGGAGCGGGTCTGCTGGTGCGCACACTGCACAACCTGCAGACGATTCCACTCGGCATGAAGACCGACGAGCTGGTGGTCTTCGGCCTGAATCCGCAGACAACACACAGTGACACCGAGGCCCGCGCCTTCTACGGCCAAGTTCTGCGCCGCCTGCGCATGCTCCCCGGAGTCCGCGCGGTCTCGCTCGCGGAGAACCGGCCCGGAACCGGCTGGTCGAATAATTCCTCTGGCGTCACGGTGGATGGCGCAAGGCCAAAGCCCGACGTCATGGTGCGCAGCAATACCGTCGCCCCGGACTTCTTCCACACGCTCGGCATTCCGCTGGTCGCGGGCCGCGACTTTACGGATGCGGACGACGCCGGACATCCCATGGTCGTTATCGTGAACGAGACTTTCCGCAATACTTTCTTTCCCAAGTCCAACCCGCTGGGACATCACCTGGGCAGCGGAGCGGACGCGGCAGAGATCGTCGGAGTTGCAAAGGACAGCAAGTACACCAGCATCGACGAGAGCCCCATCCCCATGGCCTGGGTGCTCTATACGCAGGTTGGTGGCGTCGGGGAGATGCATATCGAGATGCGTGTCTCCGGCCCACATCCTCTGGCGGTTCTGCCTCTGGCCCAGAAAGCCATCTCATCGATCGATCCGAACCTGCCCCTACAGCAGCCCATGACCCAGCAGGAGCAGTTCGAGGTCTCGATCTCGCAGCAGGCGCTCTTTGCCCGTCTTGCCGGCTTCTTTGGCCTCATCGCCGTCGTGCTGGTTTCGACCGGTCTCTACGGCGCGATGGCCTACCGCGTAAGCCGCCGCACCATGGAGATCGGTGTACGCATGGCGCTCGGCGCGCAACGGCAGCAGGTGGTGTGTATGATCCTGCGGGAGAGCCTGGTGCTGGCGGCCCTGGGTACGGTGCTCGGAGTGCCTCTGGCCATCGGCGTTTCGAAGCTGCTGAGCGCGCAGCTCTACGGCATCACTCCCTATAACCTCGCTACCTATACCGGCGCAGTGATCGGCCTTGGCGTCGTCGCTGTCGCCGCGACGCTCCTGCCGGCACGGCGCGCCGCGACGGTCGATCCCTTGCGGGCGCTACGAAGCGAATAGCCCAGAAAGCCACAGAATCTCGGCGAGAGAAACAGGGGCGGCAATAGCAGCGGAGTTGGAGTATGCTGTTGCCGATCCATTCTGGAGGCGGATTTGGCACTCTTCGCGATTCTCGGCTTTGCAACGGTCTTCGCGGTATCGATCCTGTGGGCGACTCGCCCTGCCCGCAGCAGCCACGCTCACGGACATCATTCCGATCACCACTAAAGACAGTCGCAGACGTCTAAAAGCTGGTACCCGGAGAATGCTCCCAGGAGAGGCAACCGTTCCCGCGTAGCCTCTATGGTTTTTCATATTCGCAAACGGAATTCTACATTTCCTCAGGCCTATTTTGGCAGCAGGATTGCGTGGATTTCTCCGCCCGTGCTCGTATTTCCTTACGCTGCAACGATATACTGAGCGTTACAAAGAGACGTCGAGTTCCTTTACAGCTTGGCAGGGCGTTTGCAAGCAAGGCACCCTGAGTGAGCAGTTCACTCTCGTTTCTGCCGCCCATGGAGAGGTCCTTCCAAACCCGCATTACCGTGGTGCTGCTCGCGGTCTTTACCGTAGCGGCAGCGGTTCTTGCGGTCTTCAACCGTATGCAGGAGGACATCTACCAGTCCCCTACCGACGGGGTGATCTGGGTAGAGGCGCCCGGCGGCCTCGTGGCGCAGCGTGTCGCTCCCGGCAGTAACGGCGAAATCGCCGGACTGAAGACGGGAGACCTGCTGATCCGGGCCAATGACCGCGCTATTCCGCGCTGGGCCTCCCTGGCCGAGGAGATGATCCGCACCCGCGCCTATAACACCATCAACTACACGGTGATGCGCGAAGGCATCCGCATCGAGGTCCAGGTCATCCTCGGCGCGCAGGATCGCAGCTTCAACGATGGCTTCCGCGCCATCGCCCTGGTTTATCTCTGCATCGGCCTCTACGTTCTCTTCCGCCGCTGGACCGCTCCCCACTCGACGCATTTCTACATCTTCTGCCTGGCTTCGTTCGTTCTCTACTCGTTCAAGTACACGGGCGAGCTCGACGGCCTGGACCTGGCGATCTACTGGGGCAACATCCTTGCCGAAGCCCTGCAGCCGGCGCTCTTCCTGCACTTCGCGCTGGCCTTCGCCGATGAACGCGGACGGCGGCGTCCGCGGCTGATGTCCCTGGTTTACGTGCCGGGCGTCTTCGTGGTCGGACTGCGGCTCTTCGCCATGTGGAAGTGGTCGGCGACCGAGGTGCTGCGCCATCGTCTCGACCAGATCGGCGTCGGTTACGACGCGACGTTCTATGTGCTGGCCGCGGTCGTGCTCTTTGTCAGCTACCGGACCACGGCGGCTCCCCTGCGCCGCCAGCAGCTGAAGTGGCTCACGCGCGGCACGCTGGTCGCGGTGATGCCCTTCGCCCTGCTCGTCGCGGTTCCCTACCTCGCGAACATCCATGTGCCGGATCTGGTGACCAAGATCGCCGGCATCTCGCTGGTCTTCCTGCCGCTGACCTTCAGCTGGGCCATCGTGCGCTACCGCCTGATGGATACCGATCTGATCTTCAAGCGCGGTGTGACCTACACGCTCGCGACCGCGGCTCTGGTCGGCCTCTATTTCGCCGTAGTGGCGATTGCCGGCGAAGTGGTGCGCAAGCGCGTGCCGAATGCCGGCACCTGGGGCGTCATCGCGGTCATCATCATCACGGCGCAGCTCTTCGATCCCATCAAGCGGCGCATCCAGGACCGCGTGGATCGCGTCTTCGACCGCAAGCGCTATGACTACCGCCAGACGCTGATCGAGTTCGGCCGCGGCCTGAATACGCAGACGGACCTGAAGGCGCTGCTACACGCCATCGTCGACCGCTTGCCCCGCACCCTGCTGGTGACGCGCATCGCCGTCTTCCTCACCGATGGCGCAGGCAGCTTCCGGCTCGCCGACGGGCATGGTCTGCCGCCAAGCACCTACGAACTCGCGGGCAAGGGGCGCCTCGAGCTCAGCTTCCTGGATTTCGACCAGCCGGACGCGGGCTCGCACATCTTCCTCGAGAATCCGCAGCAGGCGCTGCATCTCACCGAGAGCGAACGTCGAGCCGCCGAACTCCTGGACCTGAACTACTACCTGCCTTGTCGTGTGCAGGATAAGGCCATCGCCGTCATCGGCCTCGGGCGCACCGCCGACGGCGACTTTCTTTCGAGCGAAGATGTCGAACTGCTCGAATCGCTGGCCGACTATATCGGCATCGCCATCCAGAACGCCCGACTCTACGCCAGCCTCGAAGAAAAGATCGTCGAGTACGAGCGCCTTAAGGAATTCAACGAGAACATCGTCGAGTCGATCAATGTCGGCATCCTCGCCGTCGATCTCGAAGACCGCATCGACAGCTGGAATTCGCAGATGGAAGTGATGTACGCGCTGCCCCGCGCCGAGGCTCTCCGGCAGCCGATCGCGAACATCCTGCCCCCCGCGCTGGTCGAGGCCTATCACCGCGCGACGGCCGAGAGCGGCGTCCACAATCTATACAAGTTCCGCTTCGAGACCCGCACCGGCGAAACGCGCACCGCAAACATCGCCATCGCTCCGCTGGTGTCACGCGACTTCACCACCGTCGGCCGCATCATCCTCGTCGACGACATCACCGATCGCACCGATCTCGAAGCCCAGCTCTCGCAGGCAGAGAAACTCTCCTCGATCGGCCTGCTGGCTGCCGGCGTCGCGCACGAAGTCAATACTCCTCTGGCCGTGATCTCGTCTTATACGCAGATGCTCTCGAAACAGCTCCGGGGCGATGCCAAGTTCGGCCCCCTGCTTGAGAGGATCACCAGTCAGACCTTCCGCGCCTCCGAGATCGTGAACGGCCTGCTGAACTTCTCGCGCACCGGCACGACCGAGTTCAAGGAGACCGATCTTAACGCGATCATCCGCGACACGCTGACGCTGATCGAGCACCAGTTCAAGACCTCAGGGGTCACGCTCGACACTTCCCTGCTGCCCGAGCTACCGCCGATTCTGGGGAACGCAGGCAAACTGCAGCAGGTCTTCCTGAATCTCTTCCTGAATGCCAAGGATGCGATGTCCGAGGGCGGCACCCTGCGCATCTCGACTGTCGCCAATGGCCATGTCAGCGTCTCGATCTCCGATACCGGCTCCGGCATTTCGCCCGAGCATCTGCGTCGCATCTACGATCCCTTTTTCACTACCAAGTCGGCGCCGAAGGAAGGCCAGCGGCGCGGCACAGGCCTCGGCCTGGCCGTGACCTACGGCATCATCCAGGAGCACGCCGGCAAGATTCATGTGGAAAGCGAGGTAGGCATGGGCACAACCTTCCACCTCGAGTTCCCGATGTTAAGGAAACCTGCGCATGTCTGAAGGCATCCTCGCGATCGACACCCCGGCAAACACCGAGGCGACCGCTACCGAACGCATTCTCATCATCGACGATGAATCCGCGATCCGCGAATCGCTAGAGACCCTCCTGACGCTCGAGGGCTACACCATCGAGATGGCGGTGAACGGCGAAGACGGTCTCAAAGCGATCGAGAACTCGGTCTATGACCTCGTCCTGCTCGACCTCGCGCTGCCCGGCAAGAACGGTCTCGAGATTCTCAAGCTCATCCGCGAAAAACACACCTCTCTGCCGGTCATCATGATCACCGCCTACGGCAAGGTGGACAACGTTGTCGAGGCCATCCACACCGGCGCGCAGAACTTTGTCCAGAAGCCGTGGGACAACGAGAAGCTGCTGGCCGATATCCGCTCGGCCATCGGCCGATACCACGCCGAAGAAGAGAATGTGCAGCTGAAGCGCGCCATGAAGCAGCGCTACAGCTTCTCGAACATCGTGGGCAAGAGCGAAGTGATGCTGCGCATCTTCGACCTCGTTGCACAGGTCGCGCCCAGCAAATCCACAATCCTGATCCAGGGCGAGAGCGGCACCGGCAAGGAGCTGATCGCAAAGGCTCTGCACGCCAACTCGACGCGCCGCGACAAGCCTTTTGTGCCGATCAACACCGGCGCGGTGCCCACCGACCTGCTCGAATCGACGCTCTTCGGACACGTGCGCGGCGCGTTCACTTCTGCGGTCGCCGCCAAGAAGGGCCTCTTCGAGGTCGCAAATGGCGGCACGCTCTTCCTAGATGAAATCGGCACCATGCCGATGGATACACAGGCCAAGATCCTCCGCGTGCTGCAGGACAAGCGCTTCATGCCCCTGGGTGGCGTGCAGGAGATGCAGGTGGATGTCCGCATCGTTGCTGCAACCAACGCCGACCTGCGCCAGGCCGTGCGCGAAGGCAAGTTCCGCGAAGATCTCTTCTATCGCCTGAACGTCATCAACATCGAACTGCCCCCGCTGCGCTCGCGCCGTGAGGACATTCCGCTGCTGGCCGCGCATTTCCTCAAGTACTATGCCGACGAAAACGGCCTCGCGCCGCGCAGCCTCTCACCCGAGGCGCTCCGGGCAGTGGTTGACTACGAGTGGCCGGGCAACGTGCGC